>NZ_JAKCFI010000018.1 GCF_021412625.1 Myxococcus stipitatus
CCTGACGGGCCAGCGCGGCCGCGCTCACCGCGCCCGGGCCCACCATCCGCTTCACCATCTGCCCCTTGAATGCATCCGTGTACGGCACTGCTTCCTGCCTGCTCTCGCCCCCAGGGCGTCGTCAGCTAGGCATGTCAGCCGAGGCGACAACTTCCCTGACACAGGGGGAGAGTGTCCGGGCCCACGCCCGCCATGTGCAGAGGGCTTTGATCAATGACGCTGGGACTGCCCATGGCGAGAGCACGGCTGGCCCTGACTCGACCGTCTCCAAGGGGTGGGCACATCGCTGTCCCCTTCCGCCTCTAGGTAACGCCTTCGCGTGTCCTGTTGCCTTCGGCCTCGATTTGGTACCTTCGAAATAGGTGAGCCTTTCTTCGGTAAAGGTTCACCCACAGACTCGGCACGTCGCAGACCCATTCTCTTTGAACAGCAGCGTTGCCGCCGCGCGACGACTACCGTTCTCTCGGCCAGCGAAGGCAACTTGCTGAGGCCGAGTTCGTCCGGCACGGGTGCACCGATGTCCCCGAAAGCTCCCTCAAGCGGGGGCGGAGCCGGGGCTGGAGGAGGAGAGCCCGGCCCTGGCTGCGACAGGGGAGTCGGCGAAGGAGCGCACGCCGCGATTAGTTGGATTGGGCGGGACTGCTGCTGACCTGCCTGGGTCGCTTGGGCCAGCATGTGCCCCGAGGGGCGGCACGGCCTCTGCTCCGGCCCGGCGCACAGCCCGCGCGTCACCCTCCAGCGGCCCTTCTTGGCCCCTCTGCACCAGCCCGCCGCCCTCAACTGGGCTCCTATCCGTCCTATACTTTCGGGCGGATTGCCGAGGACGAGCGTCCAGTAGCGCTTGTCGACCTGCTTCTCCTGGAACGCGCGCAGCATCCCCGCCGCGGCCGCATCCGTGCGCGCGAAGGCGAGGCAGCCGCTCGTCTCACGGTCCAGCCGGTGCACCACGCCGGGCTGCGCCAGTCCCTCCACGTCGAACGGAGGCCGCTGCGTGGCGAGCAATCCCACCACGGACGGCATGCGTCCCTCCGGCTCCACGACCAGCCCCGCAGGCTTGTCCACGATGACGAGGGCCGCGTCGTCATGGAGCACCGGCAGCGTGGGCCCCTGGATGGAAGCAGCGGGCGCGGCGCGAGGCTCCGGCCGCTCGATTTCGATTTCCTCTCCGCCCCACAGCTTGCGCGTGGGCTGGCACTTCTTGCCCCGGATGCGCACCGCGCCCGAGTCGATGAGCGCCCGCACTTGCTCCGGCGTGAAGCCCGGCACGTGCTTCGTGAGGAAACGGTCGAGCCGCTCGCCGGCGGCCTCGCGGGGGACCTGGACCTTCTGCTGCGCCATGTCCCTCCGTCTCCCAATGTGCGCGGCGAGTCAATGTCGGCGCGCCTTCTCCATCTCCAGGCGTCCAACGAGGCACGGTGCAGGGCGCATGAAGCCCCCCTTCGTCTTCGCTACCACCGCCATGCTCTTGGCATTGCTGGCCGTCCAGCCAGGCGAACGAGGTCCGGTGCGAGGCGCATGAAGTACCCCTTCGTCTTCACCACCGCCGCCGTGCTCTTGGCGTTCCTGGCCATCCAGCTCGGAGGCGGGTGGTGGTTCCTGCTCTGGCCCGCGATGAGCTTCGCGGACGTTGCGCTTGCCTACGCGGGTGTGGGGCCTCGTATGTACGGGAAGCAACCGGATGGACGGATGCATCCGGTGGCGGTGCTCGTGCTCCTGCCGTGGTTGCTCCTGACGTGGGGCACCTGGAACCTCGCGCGAAAGCTCTCGCGCGAGCCGCCCCACGCGGAGGTGGTGCCGGGCTTCTTCGTCGGACGCCGCCTCCTGTCCGGCGAATTGCCACCCGGCATCGCCACCGTGCTGGACCTGACCTCCGAATTCATTGAACCGCACGGAGTCCGCACAGCCTGCCGCTACGTGTCCCTGCCCGTGCTCGACGCCTCGACGCTGCCGGTGGACCGCGTGGTGCCTGTGCTCCGAGACTTGGCCACACTGCCAGGGCCCCTCTACATCCACTGCGCCCAGGGCCACGGACGCACGGGAATGATGGCCGCCGCGCTCCTCGTCGCCCGGGGTCAGGCCCATGATGCGCGTTCGGCACTGGCTCTCATTCAACGCGTGCGTCCGGGCGTCCGCCTCTCACCCGTCCAGGAACGCGCGCTCGAGGAACTGGCCACCGCGCTTCGGCCCGTTGCGAGCCCCTGACGCCTACTCGCTCCGCAGTGCCACCAACGGGTCCACCCGCGTGGCCCGCCGCGCGGGCAGCCACGTAGCCAAGAGCGTCACGCCCAGAACCAGCAGGGCGAGACAGACGAAGGTGAGCGGGTCCGTGGCGCTCACGCCGTAGAGCTGGCTCGCCATGCCGCGCGTGGCGGCCCAGGCCACCATGAGGCCCAGCCCCACCCCCGCCAACGCCATGCGCATGCCGCTGCCCAACACCAACCGCAGCACGTCCTGAGGCCGCGCGCCCAGCGCCATGCGAATGCCAATCTCCTGCGTCCGCTGCCGCGCCATGTACGCGATGACGCCGGACAGGCCCACGCCGGCCAGGAGCAGCGCCAGCGCCGCGAACAGCGCCACCAGCGTGGACAGGAAGCGGGGGCGCGCCATCGCGGAGGCCACGACCTCGTCCATCGTCCGCACCTGGGAGATGGGCAGGTTCGCGTCCAGGGCGGCCACCGCCTCGCGCACGCCGGACACCAGCCGCGCCGGTGCTCCCTCCGTGCGGGCGGTGAACTGGATGAAGTGGAAGGTCCCCTGGAGCGACGGGACGTAGACCTCGGGCCGCGTCTCCTCGAGCGCCCCGCCCTGCCGCACGTCCCCCACCACGCCGACGACGGTGCGCCACGGCGCGTCCGCGTCGGAACCCAGGCGGATGCGCTGCCCCAGCGGCTCCTGGCCCGGCCAGTACTGACGCGCGGTGGACTCGTTGATGAGGACGACGGGCTGCGTGTCCGCGCGGTCCGCGGACGAGACGTCGCGCCCGCGCTTCAGCGGGATGGACAGGGTGCGGAAGTAGCCGGGCGTGACGACCTGGAAGCCCACCGAGCGCTCCTCGCCGAGCGCGGGGCGTGGCTGCCCCTCGATGTCCATGACGCGCCAGATGTTGTTGCCGGTGAAGGGCAGGTCCGACACCGCGCCCACACTCTTCACGCCGGGCAGCGCCTCCACCTTCTCCTGAAGCCTCATGAAGAGGGCCGCCTGCCGGGCCTCGTCCGGGTACTCGGCGGCGGGCAGCGACACGCGCCAGGTCATCACGCCCTCGGAGCGGAAGCCCAGGTCCACCGACTGCATGCTCCAGAGGCTGCGCAACAACAGGCCGGCGCTGATGAGCAGCACCACCGCCAGCGCCACCTCGCCCACCACCAGCGCGCTCCGCGAGCGCTGGCCCGCGCCGGAGAACCGGCCGCCCCCGCCCTGCCGGAGCACGCCGTTGAGGTCCGGCCTCGAAGCCTGGAGCGCGGGGACGAGCCCGAACAGGCCCCCCGTGGCCAGCGACGTGAGCAGCGTGAAGGCCAGCACCCGTCCATCCAGCCCCACCGCGCCGAGCTGGGGCAGCTCCGGCGGCACGAGCGCGAGCAGCGCATCCATGCCCCACAGCGCCAGCAGCAGGCCGAGCGCTCCCGCCGCCAGCGCGAGCAGCACGCTCTCCGTGAGGAGCTGCCGCACGAGCTGGCTTCGGCGTGCGCCCAGCGCCAGCCGCACCGTCAGCTCCTGCCGCCGCGCGGACGCCCGCGCCAGGAAGAGATTGGCGACATTCGCGCACGCAATCACCAGCACCAGCCCCACTGCCGCCAACAGCACCCACAGCGCCGCGCGCACGTTGCCCACGAGCTGCTCACGCAGCGGCACCAGGCCGATGCCCGACTTCGTGTTCGACTCCGGGTACTCCTGCTCGAGCCGGGTGGCGATGGTGCCCATCTCCCGCGCCGCGCCCTCCAGCGTCACCCCGGGCTTCAGCCGCCCCACCACCCGCAGATAGTTGCCCTGCCGCCACGCGCTCGTGTCCTGTGTGAGGTCCGGCCCGAGCTGGGGGATGTCCCGGTGGACGGCGGGCACGAAGAGCTGCGGAGGCTCGGCGGCCGAGGCATGCGTGGGGACGATGGTCGGCCACTCGAAGTGCTCCGGCATGACGCCCACGACTTCGTAGCTCGTGTCGTTGAGGCGCAGCATGCGGCCGAGGATGTGCGGGTCTCCGCCGAAGCGGCGCTTCCACAGGCGGTGGCCGAGCACCACCGTGTTCGGGGCGCCCGCGCCCTGCGCCGCCGGGTGGAAGGTGGTCCCCAGCGCCGCTGGCGTGCCGAGCACCTGGAAGAAGTTGGTGGACACGCTGGCGCCACGGACGACCTCGGGGTCGCCGTCGCCCGCGAGGTTGAAGGGCACATTCGAGAAGGCCGCCAGTCCCTCGAAGGACTCGCTCTGCGCGCGCCAGTCGAGGAAGTTCGCGGGCGACACCGTCTGCCGGGACTGGTTCGGGCTCAGGCCCCACACCATCATCAGCCGGTCCGGCTGCGCATAGGGCAGCGGCGAGAAGAGCACCGCGTCCGCGACGCTGAAGATGGCCGTGTTGGCGGCGATGCCCAGCGCCAGGGTGAAGAGCGCCACGGCGGTGAAGCCGGGATGCTTGGCGAGCATCCTCAGCGCGAGGCGAAGCTCCTGGACGAAATCCCGCATGAACGCTCCGGAGGTGGGGGCGGGACTGGAATAGCAATGACCGAGCCACCTCTTTCAACACGCCAACCCCTCGGGAATCCACGGGAGGGCTCCGGCCCCATGTCCACCCCTGGGAAGCGGCTTCCCAATCCCGGACACGCGGAGGCTCGGGCCTTGCAGTCGGGACATGAACGCCCTCAGCCGCCTCGCCGCCCTGCTCGTCTGCCTGTCCCTGCCCGCCCTCGCCGACCCGTGGGAGACGCTCGCACCCGGGTTGGAGCTGGCGGAGTTCGATGCACACCTGAAGTCCACCGTGGGCGACTCGCGCGTCACCATGGTGCGCGTGGACGTGGCGCGCCGGCCGGTGCGGCTGTTGAGCGCGCGGGTGGAGGGCCACGCGCCGGAGCCGACGGCGGAGCGGTGGGCGGCGCTGCACGGGCTCATCGCAGTCACCCATGCGGGCATGTTCCATCCGGGCGGCGGGCCCGTGGGCCTGGCAAGGACGGAGGGGCGCGAGCTCAATGCCTCGCGCCGCAAGGACTACCGCACGTTCCTGGTGCTGAATCCCCGGGAGAAGGGCCTGCCGCCGGTGCAGCTCCTCGACGCGGGGTGTGACGACGTGGAGTCGCTGCTGCCTCGCTACGGCACGGTGCTCCAGTCGCTGCGCATGATGGACTGCACGGGGCGCAACACGTGGAAGTCCCAGCCGCGCGAGTGGAGCACCGCGGCGCTCGGCATCGATGGCCAGGGCCGGCTGCTGATGATGCATGCGCGCTCGCCGTACCGCACGCATGACTTCATCGAGGTGGTCCGCCGGCTGCCCCTGGGCCTGAAGCGGATGATGTACCTGGAGGGCGGACCCGAAGCCTCGCTGCACGTCGCCGCGCCGGGACGCACCGTGCGCAGGGTGGGCAGCTACGAGACGGGCTTCAACGAGAACGACGACAACACCCGCTACTGGGCCCTGCCCAACGTGCTCGGCGTGATGGCTCCCTCAAGCGGGGGCGGAGCCGGGGCTGGAGGAGGAGAGCCCGGCCCTGGCTGCGACAGGGGAGTCGGCGAAGGAGCGCACGCCGCGATTGGATTGGGCGGGACTGCTGCGCCGGACGTTCGCGCTGGATGTCTTCGCCTCCTCTCGGTGTGGAGGCCGCAGGAGGGGGCTGGCATACCTGACGGCCCCCGGTGGGGGGCGCGCCATTCTGGAGCACCTGGTATTGCCCTCGCGGCCTGCGAAGCTGGCCCCGGCACAGGGTCCACCCCAGAGCGCGTGGTGTTGAGCCCCAAGCACCCGCTGTGACCTGGAAGCCCACGCCCCTGCGGCCTGCCGCCTGGCTGGGCCGCTTGGGCCGGCATGTGCCCCGAGGGGCGGCACGGCCTCTGCTCCGGCCCGGCGCACAGCCCCCAGGGCACCCGGCCGCAGCTATCCTCGGCCCCTCTTCACCAGCCCGCCGCCCTCAACTGGGCTCCTATCCGTCCTATACTTCGAGCAGGGGCTTGGGCGAATGGTGGCTTAGTGGCGAAGCGCCGGGCCCTCGCCGGGGCGGATGTTCTGATTCACGCGGAAAAGATTGTCCGGATCGTACTGCTGCTTGACCGCCACCAGCCGCGCGTAGTTGTCGCGGTACGTGGCCTGTACGCGCTCCTGGCCCTCGTCCATCATGAAGTTCACGTAGGCGCCGCCCGCCGAGTAGGGATGCAGGGCGTCCCAGTAGTCCTTGGTCCACTTGGTGATGGCCGCTGCCTTGTCGGGTGAAGGGTCCACGCCGACGATGACTTCGGACCAGCGCGCGTCCCGGAAGCTGAACGCGGTGTCGCCCGGGGCCACCCGGTGGACCGCTCCGTCAATGGGATAGAGGTGCATGGTGGACTGCATCGTCGGCAGGCGCTGGGCGAACGACACGTGCCGCCGGATGGCCTCGTCGCTCAGCTCCCGCACGAAGTCCGCGCGCCAGTACCACTGGTGGCCCGGCGGGTAGAGCGCGTCGAAGACGCTCTGCAGCGCGGGGAAGGGCATGGCCTGCACGCCGTCCAGCGCGGGGGCCATGGCGCGCACGGGCGCGAAGAGCGCGTCGGCCTGCTCGGGGGCCCCGGTGTAGCACCACACCACCGCGCACATCTTCTGCAGGTGCAGGTGTGGAGGGAACGGTGGCGCGGGCGGTACGGTCAGGAAGGCGAAGAAACCGTTGAGCGTCTCGGGCGCGGCGGGGATGAACTCGCGGTACCACTGCATCACCTCCGCCGCGCGCTCCAGGGGCCAGAGCGTGGGGCCACCCAGGACGGTGTCCACCGGGTGGGCCTGGAAGAGGAAGGAGGTGACGACGCCGAAGTTGCCGCCGCCGCCGCGCACCGCCCAGAACAGGTCCGGATGTTGTTCCGCGCTCGCGGTGACGAAACGCCCGTCCGCCAGCACCATGTCCACGGCGAGCAGGCTGTCGATGGTGAGGCCGAAGCGGCGGGTGAGGTGCCCAATGCCGCCACCCAGCGTCAGCCCTCCCACGCCCGTGGTGGAGATGAAGCCCGAAGGAACGGCGAGCCCGAAGGCGTGCGTGGCGTGGTCCACCTCGCCCCAGACACTGCCTCCCGCGACGCGCACCGTGCCGGACGCGGGGTCGACCCGGACGCCGCGCATGAGCGACAGGTCGGCGACCAGGCCGCCGTCACAGGTGCCCAGCCCTCCGCCGTTGTGGCCGCCGCCCCGGACCGCGAGGAGGAGGCCCTGCTCTCGTGCGAAGGCCACCGCCGAGAAGACATCCGCCACGTCGGCGCATCGGGCAATCAGCGCCGGGCGCTTGTGAATCATGGCGTTGTAGACGCGGCAGTGCTCCTCGTAGTCCGCGTCATCGGGGCGCACGAGCCGGCCGCGCAGCCGGGCCCGAAGCTGCTCGACCCGGTCCGGGAGCAGCCCGGGTGGTTGTCCTCCGCCTGTTCGTGAAGGCTCACGCTGTGGATCCAGGGGCATGGCTTTCTCCTCCGTGGGGCCACGCATGGAAGGGCCCCTACAGCCAAGCTAGGGACGTCCAGCGGGCGCGGAGGAACGTCCACGGCAGGAGGCCGGGAGGGGGCGCCCAGGCACGTGGTGACGGATGGGCGAGGACGGGGCGCCTGTCAGGCCCGTTGATGGAGCGGGGGACCGAAGCTTCGTCTGCCAATGGCCGGGCCGGCAGAACAGCAGTCACGCCTCCAGGGTGGGGCGCATCCGCTCACACCGTGGGCACCGTGCCGCCATCGATGACGTACTCCGTGCCGGCCTGCCTGGCGAGGCGCTCGGCCAGTGTTGATCCTTCCGGGTCATCAGCTCGTTGAACGCGGCCCAGAGGCAGTAGAGCCCACCGAAGGAGCCGCTGGCATAGGGCAGCTCCCGCATGTCTCCCACGTCGAAGGCCACCCTGGCGCGCTGCGCTCTCGCGTAGGCCCTGGCTGCGCCTATCAAGTCCGGTGAGATGTCGATTCCGGTGACCCGGTACCCGCGACCCGCCAGGGGCACGGCGATACGGCCGTAGCCACACCCCACGTCCAGCGAGACTCCGGGGGGAAGGAGTGCGGCCTCTCCACCCTAGAGCGCGTGAAAATCGGAAAACCAGTAATGCGCAGTGGCCGTCCCGCTCCGCGCCATGCGCCGCGCGGAGGGGATTGTGTCCCGTCCGGCTCCCGGGAGATGAAGCCAGGATGCGCGTGCATTCGGGGTGGTGGGTCCTGGTCCTGCTCACGGTTTCCTGCGCGGGGCGGCGTCCCGGGCCGGAGTCAGCGGCGTTCCCTCAAGCGGGGGCGGAGCCGGGGCTGGAGGAGGAGAGCCCGGCCCTGGCTGCGACAGGGGAGTCGGCGAAGGAGCGCACGCCGCGATTGGATTGGGCCGGACTGCTGCGCCGGACGTTCGCGCTGGATGTCTTCGCCTGCTCTCGGTGTGGAGGCCGCAGCATGTGCCCCGAGGGGCGGCACGGCCTCTGCTGCGGCCCGGTGCACAACCCCCAGGGCACCCGGCCGCAGCTATCCTCGGCCCCTCTTCACCAGCCCGCCGCCCTCAACTGGGCTCCTATCCGTCCTGTACTTCAGCCCGGGCAGCAACAGGAGCAAGCTCAGGACGTCGCGGGCGTGTCACCCACCACGGACGACTCCTGCGCGGCCTTGCGGCGGCTGAACAGCCGCTGCACGACGACGAAGAAGAGCGGCACGAAGAAGATGCCCAACACCGTGCCCACCAGCATGCCGCCGAGCACGCCCGTGCCGATGGCCCGCTGCGCACCGGCGCCCGCCCCCGTCGCGATGGCCAGCGGCACCACGCCGAAACCGAAGGCCAGCGACGTCATCAGGATGGGCCGCAGTCGAGCGCGCACCGCGAGCAGCGTGGCCTCGATGAGCTCCATGCCCTTCTCCACGTTCTCCTTCGCGAACTCGACGATGAGGATGGCGTTCTTGCTCGACAAGCCCACCGTGGTCAGCATGGCCACCTGGAAGTAGACGTCGCGGTCCATGCCTCGCAAGAAGCTCCCCAGCACCGTGCCGAGGATGCCCAGCGGCGCCACCAGCAGCACCGCCGTGGGGATGGTCCAGCTCTCGTACATCGCCGCCAGGCACAGGAACACCAGCAGCAGCGACAGCGTGTACAAGAGCGGCGTCTGCGAGCCGGCCTGCCGCTCCTGGTACGACTGTCCCGTCCACTCGAGGCTGAAGCCCGCCGGAAGCTGTGACACCAGCCGCTCCACCTCGGCCATGGCATCACCGGAGCTCACCCCGGGCGCCGCCTCACCGGTCAGCTCCATGGCGGACACACCATTGAAGCGCTCCAGTCGCGGAGAGCCCGAGCCCCAGCGCACGCTCGCGAACGCGGGGAACGGCACCATCTCCCCCTTCGCGTTGCGCACGGACCAGCGGTTGAAGTCCTCGGGCACCATGCGGAACGGCGCGTCCGCCTGGATGAACACCCGCTTCACGCGGCCCCGGTCGATGAAGTCGTCGATGTACTGACCACCCCACGCCGCCGTCAGCGTGTTGTTGATGTCCGCCGTCGCCAGGCCCAGCGCCGTCGCCTTCGCCACGTCCACGTCCACGCGGAACTGCGGCGTGTCCTCCTGGCCGTTGGGGCGCACGTAGGCAATCAGCGGGCTCTGCATCGCCGCGCCCATGAACTGGTTGCGCGCCGCCGTCAGCGCCTCGTGCCCGTGCCCCACGTTGTCCTTGAGGAAGAACGTGAAGCCCGCCGAGTTGCCCAGCTCCGCCACCGCGGGCGGAGGGAAGGCGAACGCGAGCGCGTCCTGAATCTGCCCCAGCGCGCCCATGGCCCGGCCGGCCACCGCGTTGACGCCCAGCTCCGGCGACTTGCGCTCCTCCCAATCCTTCAGGTTGATGAACGCGATGCCGGCGTTCTGCCCGCTGCCGCCGAAGCTGAAGCCCTGCACGCTGAAGAGCGCCTTGACGGTGTCCTTCTCGCCCTCGAGGAAGTGGTTCTCCACCTGCTCGATGACCTTCATCGTGCGCTCCTGCGTGGCGCCCACCGGCGTCTGCACCAGGGAGAAGAGGAAGCCCTGGTCCTCGGACGGGAGGAACGACGTGGGGAGCCTGAGGAACAGCACCACCATCACCGCCACCATGGCCACGAAGGCGACCATGAAGCTCCACGCCCGGCCCAGGATGGCCTTCACCATCCCCTGGTAGCGCGCGTTGCTCCAATCGAACGCGCGGTTGAAGGCGCCGAAGAAGCCCTTGTGGGCCACGTGGTGCCCCTTGGGAACGGGCTTGAGCAGCGTGGCGCACAGCGCGGGCGTGAGCACCAGCGCCACCAGCACCGACAGCGCCATGGACGTCACGATGGTCACCGAGAACTGCCGGTAGATGACGCCCGTGGAGCCCGCCAGGAACGCCATGGGGATGAACACCGCGGAGAGCACCACGCCGATGCCCACCAGCGCGCTGGTGATCTGCGACATCGACTTGCGCGTGGCCTCCTTGGGGGACAGCCCCTCCTCGCTCATCACGCGCTCGACGTTCTCCACCACGACGATGGCGTCGTCCACGAGCAGACCGATGGCCAGCACCATGGCGAACATGGTGAGCATGTTCGCCGAGTACCCCAGCGCCGTGAGCACGCCGATGGTCCCCAGGAGCACCACCGGCACCGCGATGGTGGGGATGAGCGTGGCGCGGAAGTTCTGGAGGAACAGGTACATCACCAGGAACACCAGGACGATGGCCTCCAGCAGCGTGGAGACGACGCCCTTGATGGCCACCCGGACGAAGGGCGTGGTGTCGAACGGCACCACCGCCTTGAGCCCCTTGGGCAGCGTGGGCTCCAACTCCTTCAGGGCCGCGGCCACGCCGCGCGCGGTGTCCAGGGCGTTGGCGCCCGTGGCCAGCGACACGGCGATGCCCGTGGCGGGCTTGCCGTTGTAGCGGCTGATGACGCTGTAGTCCTCGGAGCCCAGCTCCACCCGGGCCACGTCCCCCAGCCGCAGCACGGAGCCGTCCGGGTTGCCGCGCAGGACGATGTTCCGGAACTGCTCCGGCGTCTGGAGGCGGTCCTGCGCCGTCACCGTCGCGTTGAGCTGCTGGCCCGCCACCGCGGGCGTGCCGCCCAGCTGCCCCACCACCACCTGCTGGTTCTGCGCGCGGATGGCGCCGATGACGTCCGTGGGCGTCAGCGCGTACGTGTCCAGCTTGTTGGGGTCCAGCCAGATGCGCATGGCGTACTTCGTGCCGAACACCTGCGTGCTGCCCACGCCCGGCACGCGGGAGATGGGGTCCACCATGTTCGTGGCGACGAAGTCCTGGATGTCGTCGCCGCCCATGCTGCCGTCCTCGGAGACGAAGCCGATGACCTGCAGGAAGCCGGACGCCGCCTTGGTGACGGCGATGCCCTGCTGCTGCACGGCCTGCGGGAGCAGCGGCGTGGCCAGTTGCAGCTTGTTCTGCACCTGCACCTGCGCGATGTCCGGGTCCGTGCCGTTGGCGAACGTCAGGGTGATGGTGGCCGCGCCGTTCGACTCGCTGGTCGACGACATGTAGAGGAGGTTGTCGAGCCCCTTCATCGTCTGCTCGATGACCTGGGTGACGGAGTCCTCGATGGCCTTCGCCGAGGCGCCCGGGTACACGGCGGCGATGGTCACCGTGGGCGGCGCGATGACCGGGTACTGCGCGATGGGCAGCCGGGTGATGGAGAGCGCGCCCGCCATCATGATGATGATGGCGAGGACCCACGCGAAGATGGGTCGATCAATGAAGAATCTTGCCATGGCTGCGTTCCGTCACTCGTTGGAGGACGAGGGGACGAGGGGCGCGCCCTCGCCACCCTTCGTCTCCGTCGGCGGGGCTTCCGTCGCCTGGACGGGCATCCCCGGTTGAATCTTCTGGAGGCCGGAGACGATGACGCGGTCTCCCTCGGAGAGCCCGCTGTCCACCAGCCAGCGGTCCCCCACGGTGCGGCTCACCGTGACGGTGCGCGGCTCCACCTTGCCGTCCTTGCCCACCACGAGCGCGGAGGCGTTGCCCTTCGCGTCGCGCGCGATGCCCTGCTGCGGCACCAGGATGCCCTGCTGGCGCAGCCCGTTGCCCACGAGCGCGCGCACGTACATGCCGGGAAGGAGGATTTGATCGGGGTTGGGCACGGTGATGCGCAGCGCGAAGGTGCCCGTGCCCGGGTCCACCGTCACGTCGGAGAAGGTGAGCGTGCCCGGGTGCTCGTAGCGGGTGCCGTCCTCGAGCAGCAGCGTCACCGGCGTGCTGTCGGTGGGCTTGAGGGTGCCGGCGCTGAGCTCCTTGCGCAGGCGCAACAGCTCGCTGCTGGACTGGGTCAGGTCGACATAGAGCGGGTCGAGCTGCTGCACCACGGCGAGCGCGTCCGGCTGGTTGGCGGTAACGAGCGCGCCCTGGGTGACGGACGACTTGCCGATGCGGCCGGAGATGGGCGAGGTGATGCGGGCGTGGTTGAGCGTCACGCCCGCGCGCTGGACGGCGGCCTGCGCGGCCTTGACGTCCGCCTCCGCCTGACCGAGCGCCGCGATGGCCTTCTCGTTGTCCGCGGGGGTGACGGCCTCGAGCTTGAAGAGCTCGGCCGAGCGCTTCGCCGACAGGGCGACCGAGGTCAGGGTCGCCTGGGCGCGGTCCAACGCGGCCTTGGCGCTGCTGTAGTCAGCGCGGTAGGTCGCGTCATCGAGCTCATAGAGGGGCTGGCCCTCCTTCACCTGGCCGCCCTCGGTGAAGAGCCGGCGCTGGACGATGCCGTTGACCTGGGGGCGGACCTCCGCGACGAGGAACGCCCGGGTGCGACCGGGCAGCTCCCGCGTCAGCAGGACGGACTCGGACGTGAGCGTGACGACGGTGACGGGGGCGGCGCCGGGAGCCTGTTGCTGCGCGGGAGCGGCGGGCTTCTCACAGGCGGCCAGGAGGGCGACGCCGGACACAATTCCAACGAACGCCGGCCGGAGCCGACGCGAACGAGACCACATGAAGTCCTCGGGGGTGGGGGACGGAAACGGGCGCCTGAAATCTCCGCGGCGCGGCCTCTCCTCTACCGAATACGCGCGCTCATGCCACCAAAACCGCATGCGCCGCGAGTGAATCCCTCGCGGCGGTGAATGGAAGTCGCGGTGGACGAAATCCCGCTGGAATCCTGACAGCGGTTGTGGGCAATCGCGATTTCCGACTGAGCGGTGAGTACGCGTTTTCGAGCGCACGACGAACGGTCGTTCTCGCACGCCGGGCCGGGAAAGCCCGCGCCAGGGACGCGCGTCACGCCCGGGTGTCCGTCCTGGCCCCCGCGCCTCGGGAGGCGGTGGCGCGGTGCCGCGCGAGCCACCGTCCCCGAACGGCGCCGTGCACGCGCCATGGCCGCCGAAGCGCAGGCCCGTGAGGATGACGACGGGAGGGGTCGGCGCACCCAGCCTCCCATCTCGAGAGTGTCCCGAAGTGGTCCTCGCCATCGATTCGCGCGAGCACCCCACCCGACTCCAGCGCCAGGCCCCGGGCGTCCCTCACCACGCCCTCCAGCGTGAGCCCGGGAGACAGCCGCACGTGCGCGCTGTCGACCCCGGCGGGGATGAGCCGCCGCGTCCTCGGCCACTCGTGATGCTGGATCTCCAGCAGGAAGGGCTCGTTGGGGACATTCGAGAGATAAATGCTTCCATCCGGATGGGTCCACCCGAAGCAGACGTCCGGTCCGTCGCGTCCGGGCAGCTCGGGCCACTTGCACCATATCGACGCCTCCCAGAGCCCCTTCCCGTCCGGTGCCTCCACGCGTCCGGTGAGCAGCCGCCCTGGCCCCAGCCTGATATCCCCGAGCCGGAACGTCGCGCCGGCCCGAGGCTCGAGCTTCCGGAGCGCGGGAGCGAATCCCTTGGCGGAGACGCTCACGTACAGCGGCTTGTCTCCATGGATGGGGAAGGACAGGGAGAAGCGCCCCTGGGCGTTCTTGAACGGCTCGTGCGCCACCTGGAAGGAAGGGATGGGACGGCCCCGAGCATCCACCACCCGGCCGCTCACCCGGACCGCGTCGCAGACGCTCGCCTCGCACTTCGACACGAGCCGCAAGGACCCCGGCTGCGCGTCCGGGACCTTCACGCGCTGCGACTCGCCATGGCCCTGCGCCTTCGCGGACACGGTCGCCTCACCCGGCGGCACGTGCTCGAACGCGAGGTCCCCGTTGCGCGACGTCGCCCGGCGACTCAGCAGCTTCGTCCCTCCGTCCAGTTCCAGGTTGAGCTCCGCGTGTCCCCCCTGGATGGCCACGCCGCGCTCGTCGACGAGCCGGCCACGAAAGCGGCGCGTGCCCTGGAGGTCCAGCGTGAGCATCTGAGCGTCGCCCTCGAAGCGAAGCTCGCGGGCGGCGGTCCGGCACTCCTCCTGCGTGTCGAGGGCCAAGGACACGCGGTATCTGCCGGGAACCATCCCGTCGAACCTCGCGCTCCCGTCCTTGCCCACCCGCTGACCCCGGGAGGTGGTCCGGACCTCGCGGTGTCCGAGCGGTCCATCCACGTGGATCCAGACGGGATGAGGCCAGCCCCGGGGGAGCACGACGGCTCCCTCAAGCGGGGGCGGAGCCGGGGCTGGAGGAGGAGAGCCCGGCCCTGGCTGCGACAGGGGAGTCGGCGAAGGAGCGCACGCCGCGATTGGATTGGGCGGGACTGCTGCGCCGGACCTTCGCGCTGGATGTCTTCGCCTGCTCTCGGTGTGGAGGCCGCACGAAGGTGCTGGCATACCTGACGGCCCCCGGTGGGGGGCGGCACAAGTGAGGGAGAGCCACGAGACCGGTGTCATTCCACTCTGGGGATTCCCTGGGCCAAGGAGCATCATTGGTGCTCCAGTGACGGACCGATGGGTAGAACTGGGGCTCGACCGCGGAGTGAGTCCTCGCGGTGGACCTGGCGCGGAGTGTCAACGCAAAATAGACAGCCCATGACGACATCTGACGAGTGTCCCCTGGTAGTCGAAAGAACAGCGGCTGTTCGACGCAGACCGGGAATGTTCGTAGGTCGGTCGATTTACTTTCCCTCCGTGCATGGCTTCCTGCTCGAGCAGACACTCTTCACGGCACTCGCGATGGCGAAGCAAGGTAGTTGCACGCGAGTCCAGGTCACGCTCCATTCTGATCGCTCCGTGAGAGTCGAAGACGATGGCTTGGGGCTCTATCTGGAGGTGGGCCATCGGGTGCTCGCTACCTCGATGGAGTCATGAGCCACGCCTCGTCCGCCAGTCGAATCGACCCGCGAAATCGTGACAACACGCGGCCCCAATTCAGCCCAGGGCTCGTCATAGTCAATGCCTTGAGTGAGTGGCTCCAATTGGAGACATGCAGAGACGGCCAGCGCTGGCGCCAGCGCTATCAGCGAGGGAGGCAGGAGGGCCCACTGACGCGGGTCGAAGCGTCCGACCACACGGGCACATCCATCACATACAAGGTGGATCGCGACCTGATTCCGGCCCACTTTCGGGTCAAGAACCTCCGGACCTGCATCTCCAGCGTCGCCGCTGATGCCCCGGAGGTTTCCTTCTCATTCCACGACAGGAGGGTGTCAGTGCCCCTTCTGACACCCGCGCCCAAGCAACGTTGAACGCCCCTTCGGTCTCAAGGAGCGTCGAGCCACTTCTGCGCGGCTACCTCCGCGTACTGAAGCGCCGCATCCAGTTCCTCGAAGACCCATTCAGGGGGCCGTTCCGGGTCGAACCCACAGAGGCTCGCCAGGGCCCCCTTGCACGCCTCCGACACCACCATCACCCGTGGAAACGGAGGCGACGTCGGGTCAACGTGCATGAACTCCGACGCATTGAAGATGCGCAGGAGCGAGTTCCCCCACACGTAGCGAAGGTCCCGGAAGTCGTAGACGAGCGCGCAAGGCCTCACGAAGGCGCAGTGCTCGGCGAGCTTCGCGGCCAGGAAGTCCGCATCCGGGTTTCCCTGGGACCCTGGGCGGTACTCCCCATCGACATCCGCGACGAGGATGGACCCACTCCGGTCCACCCAGAACCGGCACTTCAACGCACTGGCGTTCCCCACGTGGACTTCACGCAGCTCCATGGCGCCCTCGGACCTGATACGGCCGATCCATGAACCCACGAACCGGCACGAGACCGAATCGGGGGACGCCCCGCCGCACGCCCGGCTGACCGCCACTGGGGAAGCAGGCCGCTCCATCGCGTCCGCCATCACCGCCCGTGGAAAGCCCCAAAACGAAACCGGGCTGGAGATCCCGAAGGATCTCCAGCCCGCGTTCCTGCATGGTCGGGGAGACAGGATTTGAACCTGCGACCCCTTGGTCCCGAACCAAGTGCTCTACCAGGCTGAGCCACTCCCCGATATGTCCCTCTCCGCCGGTGGATTGCTCCTCGGGACCGGCGAAAAGTGCGGGCGGTAGTACCCGAGCCGCCCGGCTGAGTCAACGTCCTCGGATCACCTTTTCTTTCCCACCCCGCCTGCCCGCTCTACCAGGGTCTAAATAGACCCTACCCTCCCTCTCCGACCCCGTTCTCCTCTTCCCAACACCCGGATATTCCGGTACTTCCGGACAGGTATACGCCTTGCTCCGGGCCGAGAAGGTAGTCCGTGGTGCAGCTCGATTCGACCATGCCCCCCGTCGTCCTCATCTCCGATGATGAACCGCTCATCGTGTCGGCCCTCGCCCGGGAGGCGAAGCGGTCCGGCCTGACGTGCATCTCGGACACGACGTCGGAGCGCGTCCTCGAGCTGGCCCGCCTCCACCGCCCCGCCGTCATCATCCTGGACATCAACCAGCACCAGGACGGACGCGACCTGCTCGCCCAGCTCAAGCAGGACCCGTCCACCCGCGACTGCAAGGTCATCATCCTCAGCGGCGTCGAGGATCAATTCACCCGCCACGTCTGCTTCGAGCTCGGCGCCGACGACTACGAGGTGAAGCCCTTCGACCCCACCTTCATGACCCGCGTCGCCCGGCTCGCCACCGCCGTGGACCGCACCCGCGCCTGACGCGTCACGCGCACGTCACGGACGCAGCGAACGGATGGCCGCCGCCCGGTCCTTCGCCCCGAAGACGTAGCTGCCCGCCACCAGCACCGTCGCCCCCGCCGCCACCACCTGCCTCGCCGTGTCGGCGTTGATGCCCCCGTCCACCTCGATGTCCGTGTCCAACCCCCGCGCGTCGAACATCGCGCGGAGCCGGCGCACCTTGTCCACCGTGGACTCGATGAACGCCTGCCCCCCGAACCCCGGGTTCACGCTCATCAACAACACCATGTCCACGTCCCCCAGCACCTCTTCAATCGAGGACAGCGGCGTGCCCGGGTTCAACACCACCGACGCCTTCGCCCCCAGCTGACGGATGTGTTGCAACGTCCGGTGCAGGTGCGGGCTCGCCTCCACGTGCACCGTCAACACGTCCGCCCCCGCCTTCACGAAGGCCTCCACGTACTTCTCCGGCTCCACGATCATCAGGTGCACGTCGAGCGGCTTCGTCGCCGCCTTCTTGATGGCCTGCACCACCACCGGCCCTATCGTAAGGTTCGGCACGAAGCGGCCATCCATCACATCGACGTGAATCCAATCCGCTCCCGCCGCTTCGATGTCGCGGACCTCCTCGGCCAGCCGGCCGAAGTCAGAGGAGAGGAGCGAGGGAGAGATACGCACGGGGCGACGGCTCATATGGGGGCCCTACATACCCAACTCCCACCCGCCTGGGCACCGAAGGTATTCCTCGACGTCCATTCCAAAGCAGGAAACCAAGCAGGTCGTGGCCCCGCGCGGCCACCTGGACGGGCGTGTTACAACAGGTGACGCCCTGCACGGCCGCAGGTCCAAACCGCTCGGAGCCGCCCGGTGCTCTCCCCCACCTCCTCCGTCCAGCCCGACCTCACCCGCCGTCTGGCCAAGCTCACCTCCATCCTCGACGTCGCCAAGGCGATGAGCGCCGAGCGGGACCTCGACCTGCTGCTCCCGCTCATCCTCTTCGAGGCCACCAAGGTCGTCGAAGCCGACCGCTGCTCGCTGTTCATCCTCGACCGGGAGCGCAACGAGCTGTGGAGCAAGGTGGCCCAGGGATCGAAGAGTGAGATCCGCCTCCCGGTGGGCAGCGGCATCGCCGGCCAGGTCGCCCAGACGGGCGCCATCATCAACATCCCCGACGCCTACGCCGACGCCCGCTTCAACCGCTCGTTCGACGTCTCCAGCGGCTACCAGACCAAGACCATCCTCTGCGTCCCCATGCGCGACGCCAACGGCGACGTGACGGGCGTCATCCAGGCCCTCAACAAGCTCGACGACCAGGGCTTCAACTCCGAGGACGAGGAGCTCCTGCTCGCCCTGGGCGCCCAGGCCGCCGGCGCCATCGAGAACGCCCTCCTCCACGAGGAGATCAACAACCTCTTCGAGGGCTTCGTCTCCGCCTCCGTCGTCGCCATCGAGGCGAGAGACCCGACCACCGCCGGTCACTCCGGCCGCGTCGCCGACCTCACCGTGTCGCTCGCCCAGGCCCTGGAGCACCTGTCCACCGGCCCCTACGCCCGCGTGCGCTTCTCCTCCACCGAAATCCAGGAACTGCGCTACGCGTCGCTCCTGCACGACTTCGGCAAGGTGGGCGTGCGCGAGCCCGTGCTCGTCAAGGCGGAGAAGCTCTACCCCCACGAGCTGGAGGTGCTGCGCGCCCGCTTCCAGTTGGCGCGCAAGGACCTGCAGCTGCAGAGCTACCGCCGCCGCTTCGAGGCCGTGAAGCACCGGGGCGCCCACCACGTGGCGGCCATCGAGGCGGAGGAGGCCGAGCGCCTGGGCGGCGAGCTGAAGCACCTGGACGAGGTGTTCGAGTTCGTCCTCACCTGCAACCGCCCCACCGTGCTCGCCCAGGGCGGCTTCGAGCGGCTCTCCGAGCTGGGCCTGCTGCGCTACGTGGACGACCGGGACGCTTCCCAGCCGCTGCTCCTGCCGCGCGAAATCCAGTCGCTCTCCATCACCCGCGGCACCCTCTCCCCCGAGGAGCGCCGCGAAATCGAGAGCCACGTCGAGCACACCTACCGCTTCCTCACCCAGATTCCCTGGACGCGCGCCCTGCGCCGCGTGCCCGAAATCGCCTACGCCCACCACGAGAAGCTCGACGGCACCGGCTACCCCCGCGCCATCCCCGACCGCACCATCCCCGTCCAGTCGCGGATGATGTCCATCTCCGACATCTACGACGCCCTCACCGCCAGCGACCGGCCCTACAAGAAGGCCGTCCCCCACACGCTCGCCCTCGACATCCTCAAGCGCGAGGCCGACGCCGGCCAGCTCGACAAGGACCTGTTCCACGTCTTCGTCGAGGCCGAGATTCCCCGCCGCGCCCTCCCGCCGGCGAAGTAGCCCCGAAACGCGACGCGCGCCCCCGGGCTCCCCAGGGACGCGCGCTCACGATTCGACCCGGCTCGCCCGCTCAGCCGTTGATGGTGTGCAGCCGCAGGCTGTTGATCTTCCCGGGCTGCCCCACGGGCGCGCCGTAGACGATGACGATGCGGTCACCCTTGCGCCCCAGGCCCCGGGCCAAGAGCTCCTCCTCCACGCGGCGCACCATGGCCTCCGTGTCCTGGATGGGCTCGAGCACGCGCGGCACCACGCCCCACAGG
This sequence comes from Myxococcus stipitatus, assembly GCF_021412625.1. The sequence goes on from NZ_JAKCFI010000018.1 coordinate 19,696, forward strand.
AGCGCCAGCCGACGACGCACCTCCTGGTTCGGGCTGAAGGCGACGATGGGCACCGTGGGCCGGTAGTGCGACAACAGGCGCGCCGTCACGCCCGACAGCGTGAAGGCCGCGATGAGCGTCGCGCCGCTCGCCTTGGCCGCCTCGCACGCCACGCGCGCGATGACGTCCGGGAAGTGCGAGGGCAGCCCCACCGGGGCCTCCAACGTGCGCGACAGCGGCTGCACCCGCGACGAGGACTCCGCCGCCAGGATGATGCGCTCCATCATCTGCACGGACTCGATGGGGAACTTGCCGCTCGCCGTCTCGCCCGACAGCATCACCGCGTCCGCGCCGTCGAATACGGCGTTGGCCACGTCGCTGGCCTCCGCGCGCGTGGGCCGCGGGTTGTCGATCATCGAGTTGAGCATCTGCGTGGCCACGATGACCGGCAGGCCCCGCAGGTTGCTGCGCCGGATGATGTCCTTCTGCACCGCCGGCACCTCCTCCGGCGGAATCTCCACGCCCAGGTCCCCGCGCGCCACCATGACGCCGTCCGTCTTGTCCAGGATGGCGTCCAGCCGGGCGATGGCCTCCGGCTTCTCCAGCTTGGCGATGATGGGCACCGTGCGACCCACCTCGGCCATCGCCTGCCGGGCCGTGTCCAGGTCCGACGGCTGGCGCACGAACGACAGCGCGATGTAGTCCACGCCCGCCTTGATGCCGAAGACCAGGTCCTCGCGGTCCTTGGGCGTCAGCGCCTCCGCGCGCACCGCCACGCCGGGCAGGTTGATGCCCTTGTTGTTCTTCAGCGTGCCGCCGTGGATGACCTCCGTCTTGATGAGCTTCTGCTTGTCCGTGTGCAGGACCTTGAGCTCCAACAAGCCGTCGTCCAGGAGGATGCGGTCGCCCGGGTTCACGTCCGCGGCCAGGAACGGATAGGTGGTGGACACGATGTCGTCCGTGCCCGGCACCGTCTCGTCCGTGGTGATGTGGAAGGTGCCGCCCTCCTTCAGCTCCGTGCTGCCCTTGGTGAAGCGGCCGGTGCGAATCTTCGGGCCCTGCAGGTCACCGAGGATGCCCACCGCCTTGCGCACCTTCAGCGAGGCCGCGCGCAGCTTCGCGATGTTCTCCGCGTGCTGCTCGTGGCTGCCGTGCGAGAAGTTCAACCTCGCCACGTCCATGCCGTTCTCCAGCAGCGCCTCCAACATCTCCTGGCTCTGACTGGCCGGCCCCAGGGTGCAGACAATCTTCGCTCGTCGCATAGGACTCACGAGGATGGGTGGCCCCCGGGGATGCGTCAAGCACGCACCACGGGTGGCTTCGCTCGGTAAAACGGTAAATGAGCCAGCGAGCGACGCGGCCTTCAACCACGCAGCAGCACGCCCAGGTTCTCGCGCTCCCAGCGCAGCGCGGCGGCGTAGTGGGGATAGGTCCGCTCGCGCTCCCGGAAGGCGCGCGGGTGATGGACGCGGCGACCGCCCCGCCCCGTGCTCGGGAACAACTGGTGCAGCATCTCGTGGAAGACGATGAACTCCACGAAGAAGGCGGGCACCTCCGGCCGGTCCAACGCGGGGTGGATGCGAATCTCCCGCGTCTGGTGGTCGTAGACGCCCAGGCGGATGGACTTGCGGCGGCGCCGGGGCGGCAGGCGGCCCCAGCCGATGCGCGCCTGGATGACGTCCTCGAAAAAAGTCGCGTTGACGTTGTTGTAAAGCGCCTGGAGGTCGAAACAGCGCCCGCGCGGGTTGAGGTCCGCGTCCGTCTCGCGGCGCACCTGGCGGATGCGCGGCTGCTGCCCGCGGATGTACTCGTCGAGCAGGACGCCCGCGGTACGATGGCCGCGCCCCGCGTAGTCCGCGACGGCGCGCACCACGGGCTCCGGCGCGTCGAGGAACATGTGGTGCAGGCGCAGTTGCAGCGCGTTGCCACCCCGACGGAAGGACACCATGGTGGAGCGGTTGTCCGTCACCGCCAGGCGCACCGGCATGCCCAGCTCCGCGCTCAGCCTCCAGGCCAGGGACTCCGCGCGCGTCCACATCTCCTCGCGCGTCGTGGGGGCGTGGAGCATGCGCGGGGCTTCTTCGGGGACACGGTGGCGTGGAGGGGGAGGTCGGGGCTGCTCGGACACGGGCTCGGTGGACATCTGCGGGGCGCGAGGCTCCGACGACACCTCCGAGGCCCGGCTGGCCGCGGAGAGGCCGCGAGGGAACAAGGACATCTGTCGGAGGAGCTCGGAGGTCACTCGAGCGCGCATCGTACCCAGCAACCCCCAGGACTCAAGGCCGCCGGCCTCCGCCCGCCTGCCCTCCGTCAGCCCGTCAACCGCGCCCGCCGCGCGCTCCGACCTGAATCACACTCCGGGGGGAGGATTCGTCACGGAGCGGGCACCTCCGCGTGACGGGACTTGAGCAGCCGCTCCAGGCGCTCGGGCTCCATGCGCACCACGAAGGTCTTCTCGCGCGTGTACGTCACCTGACCGCGCGCGCCGTCCTTCAGCTTGCGCACGAACTTCACCGGCACGTAGCTCACCTCGCCCCGGGGCTCGCCCTTCGCGCCCGAGTGGTGCAGCGCCAGGTGCGCCGCGTCCAGGAGCGCCTCCTGCGTGGGCTCCTGCCCCTTCTCCAGCGGGAGCACCACGTGGCTGCCGGGCACGCCCCGCGCGTGGAGCCACAGGTGCCAGGGGCGCGCCACCTTGAAGGTGAGCGTGTCGTTGTCGCCGGCGCCGCGCCCCACCCAGATGCGCGCGCCCCCGTGGCCCACGTACTCCTTGAAGGGCTTGCCCTCCGCGGGGCCGTCCGCGCCCGCCGACACGTGCAGCACCTCCGCCTGCGCCAGGAGCATGGCCTCGTCCATGCGTTCGATCTGCTCCAGGGCCGCCTCCGCCTGGGACACCTCGCGCGCCAGCTCCGCCTCGCGGTGGCGCGCCTGCTCCACGCCGCGCAGCAGGCGCCGGTACTGGTGGAAGTGCCAGTCCGCCTCCTCCTTGGGCGTGCGCTTGGGGTCCAGGGCCACCGTCACCTCCTGCGCGCCCTCCTCCGTATAGGCGGTGAGCGTCAGCTGGGTGGCGCCGCGCTTGAGGCGGTAGAGGTTCTGCGCGAGCAGCTCGCCCAGCTGCCGGTGCCGCTCCGCCTCCGGTCCGCGCCCGGCCTCGGCGCGCACCTTCTCCAGCGTGCGCGAGGAGCGCTTGAGGCGCGCGCGGTAGGGCTGCGCCAGCCGGCGGCGGATGGACTCGGCGCGGCTGGCCTGGTCCTTCGCGCCGAGCAGGCGCTCGGCGGCCTGGGCATACGGCAGGGCATCCTGCTCCTGGGGCGCCAGGCGCGAGGGGGCGACGCGCGCCTTCTGGAGCGCCTCCTGGGACGCGGCCTCCGGCGGCGACCACGCGGCGCCCGGGTAGAGGTTGCGGCGCGGCCCGAGCCCCTCGCCGGAGAGCATCAGCACCCGGCCGTTGTCGCTCAAGAGGAGCAGACCGCCGGGCGCGCCCAGCTCCACCACGAGGCGGCGGCGCGTGGCCTCGCGCTCGAAGTCGAGCTCCACCACGCGCTCGGCCTCCAGGAAGCGGGCCGCCTGGAGCTTCGCGCCGGTGAGTTCGTGGCGCAGCCAGCGCTGGAAGGGGGCGGGTTCGCCCGGCGTGGGGAAGCGCGTGGGGGCCACGGACACGCGGGCCAGGTCCCCTTCCGCGCACAGACACAAGAGGAGCGAGCGCCCCGGCACGCGCAGCTCCAGGTACGCCAGCCTGGGCAGGGGGCACCAGGCCTTCTGGGCCACCGCGCCGACCAGCTTCGTCCCCACTTCCGCGACCACCTGCTCCAGCTCCACGGGGCGCAGCGACACGGCAACCTCCTGCCCGGAAAAGAAAAACGGCCCGGCGGGTCTCGCCGAGCCGTTCACCGGACGTCAACCACCGTCCGCGAATGACGGGGTGTTGCTCAGGACTCCGGGGTCGCCGGGGCCGCCGCCGTCTTGGCCTTGCTCGTGCGCTTGCGGGCAGGGGCCTTGCGGGCCGTCTTGCGGGCGCTGGTCTTCTTCGCCGCCGCCTTCTTCGCGGTCTTGCCAGCCGTCTTGCGGGTGGTGGTCTTCTTCGCCTTCGCGGACTTCGCGGCGGACTTCTTCTTAGCGGCCATCGGAACCCTCCATGTGATTTTTGGCCCCAGTCAACCGAGGCCCTGCACTCTTCTTGATGGAAGTGAGTGCTTGAAGTGAATGGTACGGGCGACACACCAGTGTGTCAACGCATGGTGATGTATTGCATCGCGCGGCGAGGCCGATTTTTCGGCATCGGGCGGGCGCGAGGGCCGCGAAGGGCGCTTCGCGGGTGCTCCGCGGGCGGCGCGCGAAAACGCGCGCGAGGCCGAAAACTCGGCTCCGGACGCGACGGGCACCTCCTGGAGGAACGGCGCGCGCGCGCACTGTCCGCTGCCGCGCACTGGCGCTCGCGGCACGCGGCGCTTTTCGGCGTGGAGGTCGGCGTCTACGGTGCGCTGCCACGATGAGGACCTCCGAAGAGACCTTCCCCGCGGACTTCACCTTCGGCGTCGCGACGGCGGCGTACCAGGTGGAGGGGGGCATCGAGAACGACTGGGCCGAGTGGGAGCGCGCCGGGAAGCTGAAGGAGCCGGGCATGCGCTGCGGCCGGGCGGTGGACCACTGGCGGCGCTACGAGGAGGACTACGCCCTGGCGAGGGCGGTGGGCGCCACGGCGTTCCGCGTGTCGCTGGAGTGGGCGCGCATCGAGCCGGAGCCGGGGCGCTTCGACGGCGCGGCCCTGGAGGCGTACCGGGAGCGGCTCTTGCGGATGAAGGCCCACGGCCTGCGGCCCGTGGTGACGCTCCACCACTTCACCCACCCTGCATGGTTCCACCGACAGACGCCCTGGCACTCGCCGGAGAGCGTGGGGGTGTTCCGGCGGTACGTCCAGAAATGCGCCCCGCTGTTGGAGGGGCTGGACGCGCTCCTCATCTCCTTCAACGAGCCCATGGTGCTGCTCCTGGGCGGCTACCTCCAGGGCGCCATCCCCCCGGGCCTGGCCAACGGGGCTCTCACCATGCGAGCGATGGAGAACCTGGTGCGCTCGCACGTGGCGGCGCGGGAGGAGCTCTTGGCGCGGCTGGGGCGGGTGGAGCTGGGCATCTCCCAGAACATGCTGGCCTTCGCGCCGGACCGGGCGTGGCACCCGCTGGACCGCGCGCTGGTGCGGCTGGGGGCCCAGGCCTACAACCACGCCTTCCACGAGGCGCTGTCGACGGGGAAGCTCCGGGTGAGCATGCCGGGCGTGGCCTCCACCCAGGTGGACATCCCGCAGGCGCGCGATTCGGTGGAGTTCGTGGGGGTGAACTACTACAGCCGCGCCCACCTGCGCTTCGTGCCGCGCCCGCCCTTCATCGAGTTCAAGTACCGGGACACGCGGGGCCGGGGCCTCACGGACATCGGGTGGGAGGACTGGCCGGAGGGCTTCCTCCAGACGCTGCGCGACGTGCGGCGCTACGGCAAGCCGGTGTGGGTGACGGAGAACGGCATCGACGACCGGGCCGGGACGCGCCGGCCCCACTACCTCCACACGCACCTGGGGCAGGTGCTGGCGGCGCGGGCCGAGGGCGTGGACGTGCGCGGGTACCTCTATTGGAGCCTGCTCGACAACTTCGAGTGGCTGGAGGGCTGGGGGCCGCGCTTCGGCCTGTACCACGTGGACTTCGAGACGCTGGAGCGCCGCCCCACCCCGGCCTGCGACTACTTCCGGACCGTGGCCACCGGGCGGAGGCTGGTGCCGCCCCCCGCCGCGCGGTGAGGCCCCGTGGGTCGTCAACCGAGCGCGGCGCGGTAGTCGACGTCCTGCTCCTCGGCGGGGGCGGAGCGGTCGGTGTCCGCGGAGGCGAAGAAGCGGCGCACGGCGTCCGCCACGGCCTCCGCCCCGTCGAGGGTGTTCACCCGCGCGCGGAAGGCGGCGGCGCCCGACAGGCCATGGGCGTACCAGGCCAGGTGGCGGCGGAAGGAGCGCACCGCGCCGAGCGCGTCCCCCACGAAGTCGAGGTGGGCCTGGAAGTGCTCCAGGACCAGGGCGCAGCGCTCCTCGGGCGAGGGCGGCGGGCCTCCGGCCAGCTCGCGGAAGATCCACGGGTTGCCCAGGGCGCCGCGGCCAATCATCACGAAGTCGCAGCCCGTGGTCTCCAGCATGCGCCGGGCGTCCTCGGGCGTCTTCACGTCCCCGTTGCCGAACAGGGGCAGCTCCGGGAAGTGGCGCTTGAGGTCGGCGATGACGCTCCAGTCCGCCTGGCCGGAGTAGCCCTGCTCGCGGGTGCGAGGGTGGATGGCGAGCCCCGCGCAGCCGGCCTCCTGGAGGGCGGCGGCCATCTGGAGGTAGTTGCGGCTGCGCGCGTCCCAGCCCGAGCGGATCTTGCAGGTGACGGGCAGCCCGGAGGCCTCGCGCATGGCGCGCACGATGGCGGCGGCGCGGGGCGGGTCGCACAGGAGGGCGCTGCCGGCGCCATTCTTGGTCACCTTCTTCACGGGGCAGCCCATGTTGATGTCGAGCAGCTGCGCGCCCTTGTCCCGGCCCACCTTCGCGGCCAGGGCCATGGCCTCCGGGTCGCCGCCATAGAGCTGGAGCGAGTAGGGCCGCTCCACCTCCGGGTCGAAGCGCAGGTACATGAGGGTGCGCTGGTTGGCGCGCATCAGGCCCTGGGAGCTGACGAGCTCGGTGGGGCACAGGGCGGCGCCCAGGCGGAAGGCGAGGACGCGGAAGGGCATCTCGGACACCCCGGCCATGGGGGCGAGGACATAGGGATTCGGGAGGGTGAAGGGGCCGAGTCGCAGCATGGGGGCCGGGGAACCTAGCGGAACGCAAAAGCGGATGCAGGAGGCACGCTCCGGACTGCGCACCGGCGCCTCAACGGTTAAGGTCCGTCTCCATGTTCCGCTTTCGTCTCGGGAGCATTCCCGTCGAGGTCCACTCCAGCCACCTGCTGGTCTCCGCCGTGTTCGCCTACAGCTCCGTGCGCTGGGCGCAGGACAGCTGGCCCTTCCGCCAGGTCTCCGACGCGCCGGCCGCGGGCTACACGAGCGCGATGGTGGTCTACATCCTGTCGTGGATGTTCATCGTCTTCGTGTCCGTGCTCGTCCACGAGCTGGGGCACGCGCTGGCCAGCCGCCTGTTCGGCTACCGGCCGAGCATCGCGCTCGTCTGGCTGGGCGGCCACACGGTGCCCACGGACGCGCCGGGGGCGCTGCCCTGGAAGCGGGACCTGCTCATCACGTCGGCGGGGCCCTTCTTCGGGCTGATGCTGGGGGTGGCGAGCTTCCTGGGCCACATCGTCCTGCAGGGGCACACGCCCGCGCTGGACTTCTTCCTCCAGAAGTTCGCCCTGGCGAACTTCATCTGGGCGGTGCTCAACCTGCTGCCGGTGCTGCCGCTGGACGGGGGTCGCATCTCCAACACCCTGGCCACGCGCGTGTTCGGCCCGCGCTACGGGCCGCTGTTGTCGCAGGGGCTGGCACTGGTGGTGTGCGTGGCGGCGGTCGTCATCGGGGTGCGCATCGGGGAGGTCATCCTCACCATCCTGTTCGCCATGTACGGCCTGCAGGCCTTCCGCACGGTGGCGGAGGTGCTCAACGGCGGCAGGCCGGGGCGGGAGCTGGACGTGATGAAGTCCCCGCTCGCGCAGAAGCTGCGCGAGGCGAAGGGGGCGCTGGACGCCGGGCGGCTGGACGAGGCGCGGCGGCTGGCGGCGCAGGTGCTGGAGGGGGGCGACGCGCTGACGGTGGAGCTGGCGGCGCACGCCCACCACCTGCTGGGCTGGGTGGCGTTGAAGGAAGGACAGGGCCGGGTGGCGCTGGACCACTTCTCCCAGGTGCAGGGGCTGCAGGTGGAGCCGCACGCGGTGGCCGCGTCCTTCTCCCTGGTCGGGGACGACGCCCGGGCGCTCGACTGGTGGAAGCAGGCCTGGCAGGTGTCCGGGGACCGCACGGTGATGCACGAGTACGCCGGCACGTTGATCCGCATGGGCCGCGCGCAGGAGGCGCTCAAGCTGCCGGAGGTGGACGCGGCGTCCGCGTTCGCCTGCGCCGAGCGGGTGCTCTTCATCCGCGGCGTCTACTCCGAGGCGGCCGCGGTGGGCGAGCAGGCGCTCGAGTACGCGCCGAGCGCGAGCATCGCCTATGACGCGGCGTGCGCCCACGCGCGCGCGCGCAACCTGTCCGACGCGATGCGCCTGTTGCGGCGCGCCACGGAGCTGGGCTTCAAGGACGGGGACTACGCCGCGTCGGACGCAGATCTCGCGTCGCTGCACGGTCACGCCGCGTTCGAGGAGTGGTTGACGGAGCTGCGCCAATCCGCGGCCTCCTGACAGAGCCGTGACAGGAGGGGGTGTTGATGCGGAGTGGGACTGCGCACCTTCGGACCCGCGCACACTCCAGCTCACGAGGCTCCCTTGCAGACACCCTCTCCTGTCCTGTCTGTTCCGTCCGCGGACAACGAGCGCTTGAACTGGCTGTCGTCCATCCCCTTCTTCGCCGTCCACCTGATGTGCCTGTTCGTGTTCTGGGTGGGCGCCAGGCCCGTGGACCTGGCGGTGTGTGTGGGGCTGTACATCGTCCGGATGTGGGGCATCACCGCGGGCTTCCACCGCTACTTCTCCCACCGGGCCTTCAAGACGGGCCGCGTCTTCCAGTTCATCCTGGCGCTGGTGGGCACCCTGTCCGCGCAGAAGGGCGTGCTGTGGTGGGCGGCGAACCACCGGCACCACCACCGCTACTCCGACCAGGCGGAGGACATCCACTCGCCGGTGCAGAAGGGCTTCTGGTTCAGCCACGTGGGCTGGATTCTGTGCGACAAGTACGGCGAGACGCGGATGGACGCCATCAAGGACTTCGCGCGCTTCCCGGAGCTGGTGTGGCTCAACCGCTTCCACCTGGTGCCGCCGACGCTGCTGGGCGTGGCGCTGTTCTTCATCGGTGGCTTCCCCATGCTGGTGTGGGGCTTCTTCGTCAGCACGGTGCTGCTGTGGCACGGGACGTTCACCATCAACTCCCTCAGCCACATCTTCGGCAAGCGCCGCTACAAGACGACGGACACCAGCCGGAACAACTGGCTGCTGGCGCTCGTCACCCTGGGCGAGGGGTGGCACAACAACCACCACTACCACCAGAACACGGCCAACCAGGGCTGGTTCTGGTGGGAGGTGGACTTCAGCTACTACACGCTGAAGGTGCTCTCCTGGTTCAAGGTGGTGGAGGGGCTGCGGCTGCCGTCGGACGCGGTGAAGTACTCCTTCCAGAAGTACACACCGGAGGAGCGCGCGGCGCTGGCGGCGCCCACCCGCTACTTCGGCGCGGGGGGTGCCCGGGCGCAGCTGGTGGCCGCGAAGGCGGCGGCGGAGGGCAAGGTGCGCGAGGCGCTGGCCGCCGCCGCGGACCAGCTGCCGTCCCCCACGCCGCCCCCGCAGGCCCAGCTGTAGCGGCGAGACGGGGACCGCATGACGCGCGTCCTCCACCCGGGTCGGGAGCAACCGGCTAGAGTGGTGGGCGCGTGTCCGCCCCGCCGTTGAAACCGCCCGCCGTGCCCCCGCGTACCGGAGGAGAGCCGGTGCGCGCGGCCGTCGCCACCGAGCCGGACGAGGTGCTGATGGCCCGGTTCTGCGCAGGTGAAGCCCCGGCGTTCGACGCGCTCTTCCAGCGGCACTCCCGCGCGGTGCGCGGCTACCTCACGCGCCTGACGGGCAGCGCCGCCACCGCCGAGGACCTGTTGCAGCTCACGTTCATGTCGCTGGTGCGCTCGCGGGGGCGCTTCCAGCCCGGCTCCCGCTTCAAGCCGTGGCTGTACGCCATCGCCACCAACGCCGCGAGGGACCACCAGCGCCGGGGGCGACGGCCCGAGGAGCTGACGGAGCAGGGCGAGCTGCCCGCCGGCGTGCCCGACGACGACGCGCCGGGGCCCCGGGACGCGGGGCTGGAGCGGGCGGTGCGGCGGGCGCTCGACCAGCTCCCCGAGGGGCAGCGCGTCCCCATCCTCCTCCACCGCTTCGAGGGCATGGGCTTCGCCGAAATCGCGGACACGCTGGGCCTGACGGAGAGCGCGGTGAAGGTGCGCGCCCACCGAGGCTACGCGCGGCTGCGGGAGCTGCTCGCCGCCCTGCGCGCGGAGGTGACGCCATGACGCCCGACTGCTCGCGGGTGATGGACGCCCTGGGGACACCGCTTCCCCCCGACCTGGCCGCGCACGCGGAGCGCTGCGCCGAGTGCCGCGCGCTCGTGGAGGGCTTCGACGCGCTCGGTGGACTGGCGCCCGGAGCGCCCGGCGAGGCCCCGACGCAGGCGGCGCCCGGATTGGACGTGGCGCGCCGCTTCGCCCTGGAGGAGCTGGAGGCGCGGCCGACGCCGGCCCCGTGGTGGCGCGAGCTGCTGGTGCTGCTGGGCGTGGACGCGGCGGTGGTGGCGGTGGGGCTGGGCGTGCTGGGCCGGGGCACGTGGGTGGGCAACCAGGCCGCGCCGTGGAGGGTGGCCAGCGTGGCCCTGCTCATCCTGGCGCTGGTGGGCGCGGGCACCTACGTGGCGCTGGCGCCCCGGCGCAAGCCCGTCTCGTGGGTGGCGCTGCTCTTGGGCGCGGGGGCCGTGGCGCTGGCGCAGCTGGTGGGCGGCTCCGGGCAGCGGACACGCCCTCCCCTGGTGGGAAGCCTGGGGTGCGTGGCCTCCGAGGCCCTCCTGACGGTGGTGCCCCTGGGCGCCGTCCTCGTCCTGCTGTGCCGGTCCGCCTACGAGCCCGCGCGCGCGGTGGCCGCCGGCCTGTCCGCGGGCGGCGTCAGCCTGCTGGTGCTCCACCTCCACTGCGCGGACGGGACGACGCAGCACCTGCTCTGGAGCCACCTGGCCCCCTGGCTGGCGCTGGCTGGCCTCCTGGTGACGCTGCGCTCGCGGCTGCCCACCCGCAGCCACGCCCCCTGACCCGAGGCGGGTGGCGCCCGCCCGACAGGCCCCGCTCGAAGGTTGAAGCTTCCGCGCGCGGTTTGGGTTAGTGGGAGGACAAATGACTCGCGACGAACCTCCGCCAGGCACGGCCCACCAGGCGACGATAAGGGTGCGGCTCCGCGAGCGGCTCGCCCGCCTGCTGCACGTCACCCTCCAGGCCTCCAACCAGCTGCGGCTGCCCGGCCCGTCGGTGCTGCCCATCGCCGGCGCGGTGGTGGGGCTCTACAGCGGTTTGGCGGCGGGCATCTTCTCCAACCTCATCGGCCTGTTCAGCGGCATCACCTTCGGGACGGCGGAGCTGACGCACACGCTGCGGCAGGCCCAGTTCCAGTCGCTGATGCACGCCTTCGCGACGGCGCGCTGGCATCCGGAGTACGCCTTCGTGGGGGCGCCCCTGGCGCTGGGCGCGCTGGTGCTGGCGCGGGTCATCGAGCCGGGCGGCCCCCGGGACGAGGTGAAGCGGCGGCTGCGGCTGCTCTCGCTGCTGACGCTGGGCGCGCTGTCGCTCTACTACCCGCTGGTGGCGCTGGCGGCGCTCAACAGCGTCTTCGGCCACGCGCACTCGCTGCCGGACGCGCTGCCGCACCTGCCCTGGTGGCTGATGCTGCTGGCGCCCACGCTGGGCGGTGTGCTGGTGGGACGGCTGCTGCGCGACAAGCCGGAGACGCACGGGCACGGCGTGCCGGAGGTGGTGCGCGCGGTGAAGAGCGGCGCCAACGTGGTGCCGGCGGACCGGGGCCTGCTGAAGCTGGTGGCGTCGGCCATCACCATCGGCAGCGGTGGTTCGGCGGGGCGCGAGGGCCCCATCGTGTACGGCGGCGCGGCCTTCGCGTCGACGGTGGGCCGGGTGCTGGGCTTCAGCCGCCGGGAGCTGTCCATCCTCCTGGCGTGCGGCGCGGGCGCCGGCATCTCCGCGTCCTTCAATGCCCCCATCGCGGGCGCCGTGTTCGCGATGGAAATCATCCTGCGCGAGTTCGAGCTGCGCGTCTTCTCGCCCATCATCCTCGCCAGCGTGGCGGGGACGCTGGTGAGCCAGGGCGTACTGGGCGAGGCGCCCATGCTGCGCCAGGTGCCGTACGAGCTGGTGAGCGGCTCGGAGGTGCTGGCGTACGCGGCGCTGGGCATCGGCTGCGGCCTGCTGGCCTTCGCCTTCGTGCGCCTCCTGCACGGCGTGGAGCGCTTCTTCCACGGAGGGGGTGGCGGAAGGCTGTCGCCGTGGCTCGCGAAGAAGTCCCTGCCCTTCCGCGCGGGGCTGGGCGGGCTGTGCGCGGGCCTGCTGGCCTTCGTCAGCCCCTCGGTGTGGGGCAGCGGGCACGACTACATCAACCTGGCGGCGGTGGGGAAGCTGCCCTTCTTCTTCCTCGTCACCGCGTGCGTGCTGAAGCTGGTGGGCACCGCGCTCACCATCGGCAGCGGCGGCTCGGGTGGCACCTTCTTCCCGGCGGCCGTCATCGGCGCCATGGCGGGCGGCGCCTTCGGGACGCTGGTGCACTACTTCTTCCCGGCGGCCACCGGCCCCAGCGGAGCGTACGCGCTGGTGGGCATGGGCGGCGCGGTGGCGGCGCTCAACCGGGGGCCGCTCACCGGGATGATGATGATGTACGAGCTGAGCGGGAACCACGACATCATCCTGCCGCTGATGGTGACGTGCACCATCGCCTCCGCGCTGTGCCACTACCTCATCGAGCGCAAGTCGCCGAAGGTGCCGAGCGACGCGGACCTGCTGGAGGCCACGCCCGTGCGCGCGCTGATGGAGCACCTGCCGCCGGTGCCCGCGGGCCTGCCGGTGCGTCCGCTGGCGGACCTGCTGCTCACCTCCGAGACGGGCACCCTGCCGGTGCTCGACACCGCCGGGCAGGTGTACGGCATCGTCCAGGTGCAGCAGCTGCGCGAGGTGTGGCGCGACGAGGCCGTCTACCCGCTGCTGGTGGCCAGCGACCTGGCGCGCAAGCTGCCCCTGCTGTCGCCCGACTCGGACCTGTCCCACGCGGTGCGGGTCATGGACCAGGAGGACGTGGACGCGCTCCCCGTCGCCGCGCCCCAGGGCGTCGCCACCTGCGGGCTCATCACCCGCACCGCCATCCGACGCTTCCTCTTCGCGCAGCACGCGCAGGCCCACGCGCGAGGCTCGCCGGCCGTGAGCGCCACGGAGGTGACGCACTGACGTGTGACCACCTGCTCGCCCTCCGGGTGTCCAACCCACCCCAGGGCGCGAGCGGGCACGGCCCCTGGTGGGCGCGCGCGTGATTGGTCATGCTGGGTCTCGGGAGGGACCTGGTGGAGATACTCCGTGCAACACCAGCCGAGCATCCGCTGTTGCGCAACCTGTACCCGCTCTACCTGCATGACTTGAGCGAGTTCGGCGTGGAGTACCACCTGGACACGCAGGGCCGCTGGGAGCCGGACTTCCTGCCCACGTGGCTGTCGTCCTCTCCGCAGGTGCATCCGCTGCTGTTGCGCGACGAGGGCCGCACCGTGGGCTTCGCCTTCGTGGCCCAGGCCCCCTTCCCCTACATGACGCCCGGGCGCGACTTCCGGATGAGCGAGTTCTTCATCCTGCGCGGCGAGCGCGGCCACGGCCTGGGACGGCTGGCGGCGCGCGCCATCTTCGACCGCTTCCGCGGCGCCTGGGAGGTCAGCCAGCTGCCCGGCAACGGCGCCGCCATCGCCTTCTGGCGCAAGGTCATCCGCGAGTACACCGGCGGCCGGTTCGAGGACACCTACGTGGAGAACTTCCCCGCGCAGGTCTTCGACAACCGGAAGCTCGCGCTCGAGGCCAAGGCCGCGCACGCCTGGGGCTGAGCGCGCCCAGCGCGAGGAGGGCGCGCCTCGCATGCCCCCGCCTCGCGCGGGAGGCCGCCTACTTCGTCGGCTTCGCGGCCGCGTCCTTCGCGGGCTCCGCGGCCTTCGACTCCGGCGCGGCGGCGGGCTTGCCCTGCGAGCAGGAGGCGATGGCGCTCGTGGGGTCGACGGCGTTCGAGCCCTCGTCCACCTTGAGGACCTTGCGGTTGGCGCCCACGACGAAGGTGTAGCGCTTGGACACCGTCACCACGGGCAGCTTCACGTCGTAGGCCTCCACCACCTTGCCCTCGGGGTCGGGGATGAAGGGGAAGGGCGCCTTCAGCTCCGCCTTGAAGCGCGCGAGCGTGGGGGCGTCATCCGTGCTGAAGGCGAGGACGCGGCCCTGGAGCTGCTCGATTTCGGCGTGCCGCGCCGTATAGGCCTTCAGCTCCTTGGTGCAGCCGCTGGTGAAGGCCTTGGGGAAGAAGGCCACGATGACGGGCCCCTGCTTCACCAGCTCCGAGAGGATGTAGACCTTGCCCTCGGTGTCCTTCACCGTGAAGTCCGGAGCGGTGTCTCCGACCTGCGGGATGGCGCCAGCCAGCAGTCCTGCGACGAGTACGGGAACGAGCATGGCGGCGATTTCACCCGCGCGGCGCGGGCGGGGCAAGTCGCGAGGGCTACTTCGCCTCGCCCATGCGCGCCCACACCGCGGCCGCGGCCTCGCGCGCCTGCTCGGCGACCACGGAGGGGTTGACCGACAGCGGCCGGCGCGCCCACATGCGCCACACCCCGTCCACCATCACCGCCTCCACGTGCCGGCTGCCCAGGCCGAACACCACGTGCCAGGCCAGGTTCTCCGCCGTCAGCGGCGTGGCCGGCAGGTAGTCGAGGATGAGCAGGTCCGCCAGCGCGCCCTCGCGCATGGGCCCCACCTGCGCGCCGAACACCTGTGACGCCAGCCGGTGGCCGTTGGCCAGGTAGCGCAGCACGTCGATGGGCTGCCCCGCCTCGCGCGAGCGCAGGTACGCCGCCTGCGCCTCCGCGAACAGGTCCGCGGACACGCCATCCGCGCCCAGCGTCGCGCGCGCGCCGAACTTCAGCGCGGGCGCGTAGCCCACCTCCAGGCCCTGGTTGGCGCGCGGCGTGTGGACGATCCACGCCCCCGTCGCGATGACCTGCGCCAGGTCCGCCCACGCCAGGTGGCCCACGTGCGCCAGCTGGCTGCGCGGGGACAGCAGCCCGGCCTCCAGCAGCCGCGACACCGGCGAGGCGCCATGGCGCTCGTTGGAGAGCCGCTCGTCCAGCGGGTCCTCGGCCAGCGGCAGGTGGAGGCCGGTGTTGGCCGCCTTCAGCGCCTCCGCCAGCCCCTGGAGCGCGTCCGCCCCCAGCGTGAAGCAGGGCCCCGCGCCCACCTGTCCCCGGAAGCGTCCCTGGGCCTTCTGGGCGAAGCCCACCGTCTCCTCCAGCCCCTCCTCGCGGCCCATGGCCCCGGAGCGGTCCGACACGGCGTAGGACAGCACGCCGCGCACGCCCACCTCGTGGAGGCCGCGCGCCAGCCGCACGAGCGAGCCGGAGACGGCGCGAGGCGACGAGTGCAGGTTGCACACCGTGGTGGTGCCGCACTGGAGCGCCTCCAGGCCTCCGGCGGTCCCCACCACCTGCACCGCGTCCAGGTCGAGCGCGTCCTCGTAGGGCCAGAGCACCTTCTCCAGCACGTCCTGGTAGGTCTCCATCTGCGTGTGGGGCATCCCCCGCCCCAGCACCGCGTGGAGCCGGTGGTGCGCGCTCACCAGCCCCGGGAAGACCAGCTTGCCCGACAGCGCCACCACCTCGTCATCCCCCACGGGGGCCAGGTCGGGGCCGCGGGCGACGATGCGCTCACCCTCGATGCGCAGGTCGACACGCTCCACCACCGCGGGCTCCAGCTCGACGACATAACCACCCTTGAGGACGGTGCCCAACATCCCTCCGAACGAAGAACGACGCGCGTGGCGGGTCAGCGGACGCCGAGGTTAACACTCCCCTCGCCCTCTGGCGCGAGCGGCCAGCACCGCGCCCACGCCGGGTGAAACGCCGGTGCGCGCATCCAACACGCCTGCATCCTTCCGCCGTCGACACGACGCTGCGGGGTCGACGATGCCCCGGACCGTGGGCGTGGGCGCGCCCACGAGGCCTCGACGCGAGCCGCCAAGCGCCCACATGCGCCGCGTGGCGAAGAAGGCTCCGGCGCTGGCATCGCCCTGGCATCCAGGCAGGTATCCCCCTCGGACTTCTGAGGGTGAAGCGGGTGGCCCGCTACACATAGACTGCGCCCATCTTGGAGTCGGGTTCGAACACCTACTGGGTCGGTCGCTACCGGCTGTCCGCGCGCATCGCGACGGGCGGGATGGCGGAGGTGTACCTGGGGCGGCGCTTCGAGGACGACGGCCAGCGCGGGCCCGCGGTGGCGGTGAAGCGGTTGATGCCGCATCTGGCCACGGACCGCCGCGTGGTGCAGATGTTCCTCAACGAGGCGCGCATCACCGCGCAGGTGCGCCACCCCAACGTCGTCTCCATCCTCGAGCTGGGGATGGAGGGCACCGAGCCCTTCATCGCGATGGAGCTGCTGGAGGGGCGCTCGTTCGCGGAGCTGCGGCAGGAGGCGGCGGAGCGGGGCCAGCGCGTGCCGCTGGGCATCACCTTGCGCGTGCTGGTGGACGCGTGCCGGGGCCTGGACGCCGCGCACCGCGCGGTGGACGAGTCGGGTCGGCCGCTGCGCATCGTCCACCGCGACTTCACGCCGGACAACATCCACGTCGGCGTCAACGGCGCGGTGAAGGTCATCGACTTCGGCATCGCCAAGGCGGACGCGCTGGGTTCGGGCACGGAGCCCGGGGTGCTCAAGGGCAAGTTCTTCTACATGTCGCCGGAGATGATCGCCGGCAAGCCGGTGGACCACCGCGCGGACCTCTTCGCCGCGGGCGTCATGCTGTACGAGCAGCTGTGCGGGCGACGCCCCTTCACCGGCATGACGGCGGAGGAGGTGCTGGGGCGCATCGCGGAGGGGCGCGCCAAGCCGCCCACCACGTTCGACCCGTCCGTGCCCGGGGCGCTGGAGCTGGTGTGCCTCACCGCCCTCCAGCGGGACCCGGCCGCGCGGTTCGACAGCCTCGAGTCCTTCATCGACGCCATCGAGGCCATCGGCGGTCCGGCCGAGGTCGCCTCCGCCGAGCAGGTGGCGTCGTACGTGGACACGCTCTTCCCGCCGGACCGGGACCCCAAGCGCCAGGCCTTGCGCCGCGCGCGCATGGCGGACCCGTCCCACGGCGGCACGCCCCCGGCGCCCCGCTTCTTCGACCCGAGCGCCGCACCCCACGCGGCCATGACACTGCCCGCGGCCTGGCCCCAGCCGCCGCCCCAGGCCCCGGAGCTGCCGCCCCCGCGCGGCGCGACGTCCCCGGGCTCTCCCACCGCCGTCACGGTGGCGGGCTTCCGTGGCAGCGCGCCCGGCACGCCCGCTCCGCCGCGTCGGGAGCCCTCGCCCACGGACTCGACGCCGCCCACCCCCAGCCACGTCTCCGGCATCCGCGAGGGCGAGCCCCGGCGGCGCTCGCGCGCGGGCGCGGTGCTGGTGGGCCTGCTGTCGCTCGCGGCGGTCGGCGGGGGCGCGACCTGGTACCTGCGCCGGCCGACGCTGGCGCCCTCGGAGCGGCTGGCCCGGGCCGAGGCCGCCACGACCGCCGGGGACAGGGCCGCCGCGCTGTCCGGGCTGGCCACGGACGCGCGCGCCTCCGCCCAGGAGCTGGAGCGCGCCGCGGCGCTCCTGCTGGAGTCCGGCGCCCACGCCGAGGCGCTGGAGCTCTCCGAGGCCTTCGTGCAGCGCTTCCCGAAGGACGTGGACGCGCACCTGCTCGCGGCGAGGGCGGCGACGGAGCTCAACCGGGGCAAGCGCGCCGAGCGCGCCCTGGACGAGGCCGCGGCGCTGGCGCCCAAGGACCTGCGCCCGTCGCTGGCCCTGGCGGACCTGCGCGAGCGCCAGGGCGACCTGCCCGGCGCGGTGGCCGCGCTGGCGAGGGCCTACGCGCAGCAGCCCGGCTCCGCGAAGGTGGCGCCGCGCTATGGCCGCCTGCTGTCGCAGAGCGGCCGGGTGGACGAGGCCAGCGCGGTGCTGGGCGCGTGGACGCGCGAGCGCGAGGACGCGGCCAGCCTGGCGGAGCTGGGCTTCGTGCGCTTCCGGCAGGAGCGCGTGGACGAGGCCGCCAGCCTCCTCAAGCGCGCGCTGCGCAAGGACGGCAAGCTCGCCGTGGCCCACTACTACCTGGGGGCCGTCCTCTTCCGGCAAGGCGACACCGCGGGCGCCGAGCGCGCCTACCGGGAGGCGGACAAGCTGGACCCGACGGACTCGCGGGCGCTGACGGCGCGGTGCCAGCTGCATGCCCACACCGGCGACGCGAACACCGTCGCCGAGGTGAAGCGTATGCTGGCGGAACGATTCCCCGGCCAGGCGGACAGGCTCGCGGCGGAGTGCAAGTCGGGGAACTAGATTCCCCGGGCATGCGCCTTCCGCCCGTCCTCCTCGCCGCGTTCGTATCCGGCCAGCTCGCGTGTTCGTCGTCCACCGCGTCGCGTCCGGAAGGGCCGGGGGACGACGGCGCCGGGCCCACCCCCTCGGGCGAGCCCCCCGTGCCGGAGCGCGCCGCCTGCTCGGGCCTCACCGTGGGCCCGGGCACCCACGACTGGACGGTGCGCCACGCGGGCCGCGAGCGCGGCTACCGCGTCCACGTGCCCACGGGCTATGACGCCACGAGGCCGACCGCGGCGGTGCTCGCCTTCCATGGCTTCGGCTCCACCGAGCAGCGCTTCGAGTCGCTCACCCGGCTGTCCGCGCTGGCGGACGCGGAGGGCTTCCTCGCCGTGTACCCCCGGGGGCTGAGCGCGCGGGAGGTGTTCGGCGAGTCCGCGCGGGAGGGCGGCTGGGGCTGGAACGCGGGCGCCTGCTGCGGCCCGGCCCAAATCTCCCAGGTGGACGACGTGGGCTTCGTGGACGCGCTGCTGGCGGACCTGGACACCCGCGTGTGCGTGGACCCGCGCCGCACCTTCGCCACGGGCTTCTCCAACGGCGGCTTCTTCGCCTACCGGCTGGCGTGCGAGCGCGCGGGGAGGTTCGCGGCCATCGCCCCGGTGGCGGGCATGGAGGGCGTCAGCCCCTGCGCGCCGTCGCGCCCGGTGCCCGTGCTGCACGTGCACGGCGCCGCGGACAACGTCATCCTCGCCGGCGGCGGAGACAACATCCCGTTCGGCCGCCCCTACCCTTCCGCCGAGGAGTCCGTGCGCCGCCTGGCGGGGCGCGCGGGCTGCACCGGCCTCCAGGAGACCTGGCGCCAGGGCGACAGCGCCTGCGTGGAGCACACCGGCTGCACGCCCGCGAGCGCCACCGCCACCCTGTGCACCCTCGAGGGCGCGGGCCACGTCTGGCCCGGCGCCGCCAACGCATCCACCACCGGCCTGGACGCCACCCGCGAGGCGTGGCGCTTCTTCCAGGCCCATCCGCGCCCCTGAGAGGCAGGAGGAGCCACCCATGAGCCCACGCGTCCTCATCATCAACGCCGATGACCTGGGCTACGACCCGGCCATCACCCGCGGCCTGCTCCAGGCCATGCGCGAGGGCGTCGTGTCCTCCGCCACCCTCATGGTGAACACGCCCTTCTCCGAGGCCGCGGCGCACGAGGCCCGGGGCCTGGCGCTGGGCCTGCACCTCAACCTCGCGCGCTTCGCGCCGGTGTGGGAGGAGTTCCCCCGGGAGCTGCTCGGCAGCGAGGGCACCTTCGTGGAGTCCCGCGCGGCGAGCCTCCCCGTGGAGGTGGTGGAGGCGGAGGTGCGCGCGCAGCTGGCCAGGCTGGAGGCGATGACGGGCGGCCCCGCCACGCACGTGGACGTCCACAAGCACCTGCACCTGCACGCCAACGTGCTGGAGGGCCTCACCCGTGTCGCGCTCGACGCGCGGCTGCCGGTGCGCTCCATCGACTCCATGATGCGCCACGCGCTGGAGAAGCGGAGCGTGCCCACCAACACGCACTTCCTCGGCGACTCCGGCGACGAGGCCTACTGGACGCTGGAGCGCTTCGAGGCGGAGGTGGCCACGCTGCCGCGCGCGGGCATCATCGAGCTGATGTGCCACCCGGGCTACCGCCCCCAGACGGTGAAGGGCGGCTACGCGGCCCAGCGCGAGGTGGAGCTGGCCACCTTCACCCATCCGCGCGCCCGCGAGGCGCTGTCGCGCATGGGCATCGTCCCCGCCGACTTCCGCGCCCTCACGCGCGAGGGCTGAGCCCCCCGAGCGCGACCTCCGCGCCCGGAGAGGACGGCGACGGCTCCGCGGGCCGGCGGCGCTCCTGGGTGAGGACGTTGCGCACCCGCGCCACCAGCTCGTCGGCGACGTAGGGGCGGGTGCACAGGGACGACTCCTCCTGGGCCCACCAGGGCCGCGCGTCGCCCGCCAGGAGGATGGGCACCGGCCGCGCGCGGGGCAGCGTGGCGAACGTCTCCAGGAAGACGCCCGCCTGGCCATGCGTGGCGGTGGTGGACAGGACGATGAGGTCCACCGGCAGGTGCGTGGCCCGGCGCAGCGCCTCCGCGCCGTCGCGCGCCGTGAGCACCTCGAAGCCCTCCGAGCACAGCACGCGCTCGGCCTGGGCCTCCTGGGCGGAGTCCTCGTCCAGGAGCAGCACGCGCCGGGGCAGCAGCTTCACCTCGTGCGCGGGCATGCGCGGCAGGGACACGGTGAAGGTGCTGCCGTGCCCCTCCGCGCTCGCCAGGGACAGCGCGCCGCCGTGGAGCCGGGCGATGGAGTGGCTGATGAACAGCCCCAGCCCCAGCCCCCCGAAGTTGCGGTGCGACACGTTGCGCGCCCGGTAGAAGCGCTGGAACACCTGCGACTGGTCCGCGCCGGGGATGCCGATGCCGTGGTCCTGCACGTGGATGCGCGCCTCGCCCGCCAGCCGCTCCACGCGCACGGTGATGGGTTCGCCGGCGGCGCTGTACTTGTGCGCGTTCTCCAGCAGGTTCACCAGCACCTGCTCCAGCCGGTCCCTGTCGCCCCGCACCCACACGCGCTCGCGCGGCACGTCCACGGTGAAGGGGCGCTCGAAGGCGGCGCGGAAGTGGTCCACCACCTCCGCCACCAGCTGCCCCACCTCCAGCGGGGCCAGGTCGAGCGCCAGCCGCCCCATGTCCAGCCGCGAGGCGTCCAGCAGGTCGTCGACCAGGCTCACCAGCCGGTCCACCTGGCGCTTGGACTTGAGCACCGAGGACAGCTCCACCGGCTGCCCCAGGGCCAGCTTGCGCTCCATGGTGTACAGGCCCAGCTTGAGCGGCGTCAGCGGCGTCTTCAGCTCGTGGCTGGCGATGGACATGAACTCCTCGCGCACCTGGAGCGCCGCCTTCGCCTCGCGCAAGAGGCGCGCGTTCTCCACCGCCACCGCCAGCTGATTGGCCGCCGCCGTCCACAGCTCCAGCTCCCGGGCGGAGAACGAGGTGCCCTGCTCCTTGTAGAGCAGCAGCAGCCCCACCGTGCGGCGGGGCGCGCACAGGGGCACCACCGCGAAGATGGAGCCCAGCGAATCCCCATACCCGCGCTGGATGCCCAGCTGGGCCTGCCGCATCGCCAGCGCCTGGCGGAACGGGTCCTCCTCCGGGTCGAACGCGTCCTCGGGGGACTCGCCCCCGGCCAGGTCCGACACCGCGGAGCGGCGCAGCTCCACGCCGTCCTCGTCGCACAGGTAGACCTCCGCGCGGCGCACCTGGGGGCAGCGCACCAGCGCCACCACCGCCGCCGCGCACACGCTGTCCACCTCCAGCGACTCGCCCATGGCCCGGGCGATTTCGCGCACCGCGAGCGAGAAGGCCCCCTCGTCATCGACCCCCGCGGACTCCACCACCAGCCACGCGCCGGGCGCCTCGGCCGGGCCGCTCCCCGGCCTCACGTGCACGCGGACCTGGTGCAGCGCGCGGGTGATGACGTGGCCGGAGTGGGGGCGCCCCTCGCGGATGGCCAGCGCCACGGCGTCCAGGCCGCGGCCCGGCTCCAGCGCGTCCAGCAGGCTTCCGCCCGGCAGCAGCGCCACGCCCGTCTTCCGGGCGAAGTCCTGCTCGCACCACTGCACACCCAGGTCCAGGCCCACGCGCGCCAGGGCCTGGGGAAGGCACGAGAGGGCATCTTCGACATCGTGGGGAAGAGGCATGGGCTCGGCGGGGCGGGGCGGGGGCGGGGCCTGGGCGGGACTGGGGATTATGGACCCCACCCCACCCGCGCAACCGACCCGCCCCCCGCAATCCCCACTGGTGGACGACCCCCGCGTTGAGGGGACGACACATGGGCCCGGCCCCCCAGCGGGCGGCCAGGGGGCTACGTGGTGGATGACACGTAGCGATGGTGTGGTAGACGACAGCGCATGCCTTCGCAGCCGTCCAAGGACATCCAGACCTTCCCGAACCCCGCCCCGGAGCGCGACTACGAGATCGCGTTCGACTGCCCGGAGTTCACCTGCCTGTGCCCCATGACGGGCCAGCCGGACTTCGCCCGCTTCAAGATTTCGTACGTCCCCGACCAGCTCTGCGTGGAGCTGAAGAGCCTCAAGCTCTACATGTGGTCGTACCGCAACGAGGGGGCCTTCCACGAGAAGGTCACCAACACCATCGCGGACGACATCATCAAGGCCATCCAGCCGCGCAAGCTCACCGTGGTGGGCGACTTCTTCGTGCGCGGTGGCATCGGCACCATCGTCACGGTGACGCACGGCAAGAAGTAGCCGTCCGACGAGGGCGGGACAGGGCGCCGCCCCTTGAGGCCGGCGCTCACTCCACCTTGTCCACCTTGTCGAAGATCTCGTCCGCCTTCTGGTTGAGGTCCTTCTCCAGGCGGTCCGCGGCCTGGTGCACGTTCTGCAGGCGCCTGGCGGCGGCGGCCTCCGGGTCCGTCGTGGCCGGGCGGTACATCACGTACCACACGCCCGCGAGCACGACGCCCAGGCCCAGCACGAAGGTGACGACGCGTCCCATGACATCCTCCTCCCGCCGCTAGCGGGTGAGCTGTTGCAACAGGGGCATCCACTGCGCCTGCGTGAAGTAGAGGCCGGTCCCCGCCGCCGATGCCAGCAGCAGCAGCGTGAGGGTCCAGCCCAGCTTCCCGCCGGAGCGGGGGCGCGGGGTGTCGAAGAAGGTCGCGTCCAGGTCCTGCGGCCGTAGCAGCTGCTGGGCCTCCGTCTCCGTGAGCTTCTGCCGGTGGCGCAGGAACGCGACGAGCAGCCCCGGATGGGAGACGGGGACCTCCTGGGCCAGGAACACGTCCAGCTCGCGGCGCATGGCCGCGGCGTCCGGGAAGCGGTCCTCCGGCTTCACCTCCATGGCGCGCTGGATGATGCGCACCAGGGGCGCGGGCACGTTGGGGGCCACCTTGTTGAGGGGCGTGTACTTGCCGTCGCGAATCTTCGCGAAGACCTCGCCCGCCGTCTTGCCGTGGAAGGGGCGCGCGCCGGAGAGGGCCTCGTAGAGCAGCACGCCCAGCGAGAAGATGTCCGTGCGCCCGTCCAGCGGCGCGCCCGTCACCTGCTCCGGGGACATGTACGAGGGCGTGCCCACCGCCATGCCCTGCTGCGTGAGCGCCTCCAGCCCCGCGTCCTTCGCGATGCCGAAGTCCATCAGCTTCACGTCACCGGACTTGGTGAGCATGACGTTGGCGGGCTTGAGGTCGCGGTGGATGATGTGACGGAAGTGCGCGTGGTCGAGCGCGCTGGCGATGCGCGCGGCGATGACGCCCGTGACGTCCGGCGGCAGCGGCCCTTCCTTGATGAGCGTGTGCAGGGTCGGCCCGTCCACCAGCTCCATCACCATGAAGAGGCTGTCGGCCTTCTCCACCACGTCATAGAGCGTGACGATGTTCTGGTGCCGGAAGGCGGCGAGCGCGAGCGATTCGCGGCGGAAGCGCGACAAGGTCTCCCGGTCCCGCTTTCCCTCCGGGAGCAGCTCCTTGATGGCCACCTCGCGCTGAATCATCTCGTGGAGGCCGCGATACACCACGGCCATGCCACCTCGGCCCAGCTCTCCGAGCACTCGATACGCACCAATCTTGCGATGACGGACGGCTTTCTCTGCGGCGGGCACGGGGCGAAGGGTACAGAAGTGGACGCACACCGTCGATGGCTGGTGTGAGCGGCCCGGGGATGCGAGGGTCCCTGAAACATGCTCCTCGGTGGAGCCTTCCCCCCTCGAACATGACCCTCCGTCTCCTCGTCCCCCTCCTCTCGGTCTGCTTGCTCGGCGGCTGCATCGTCCACCACCACGACAAGCACCACGACTCACGTCCGTCCAAGTCGAAGAAGTCCAAGAACAGCAGCAGGGACTGCCACCCGAGCCAGTACTTCGACGGCAGCGAGTGCCGTCACAAGGGCAAGGGGAAGGGCGCTCGCAAGCACGACGGGTGAAGCCCTCCCTGGAGTCAGTGAGGCGTGGTGACACCCGGGGCCCGTGCCGGCGCTGGCCGGAGGGTTGTAGGGTGGGACGCTCATGCGCACCGAAGCCGCCTTCGTCCCACAGCCCATGACGGGTGTCCCCGCCTCGCTGCTCCCCGTCGCGCCGGGCGGCGTGGAGGAGTGCTTCCTGCTGGATGGCGGGACGGAGGCGTACCCGCGCATGCTGGAGGCCATCGCCCGGGCGCGGGAGCACATCCACCTGGAGGTCTACACCTTCGAGCGCGAGGGCGTGGGCGCGCGCTTCCTGGACGCGCTGGTGGCGGCGGCGCGGCGGGGCGTGCGGGTGAAGGTGATGGTGGATGGCTGGGGCAGCGTCACCACCAGCCGCTACCTGACGCAGACGCTGCGGGCGGCCGGGGCCAAGGTGCGCGTGTTCAACCCGCTCACCTCCCTGTGCCTGGGGCGCTCCTGGCGCAACCACCGTAAAATCCTCCTGGTCGACGACGAGGTCGCGTTCCTGGGGGGCATCAACATCGGCGACGCGTACGCGGCGCACGGGGACGACCCGGGGTGGGCGGACCTGGCGCTGGAGCTGCGGGGCGACATCTGCCGGCAGCTGGGGGCGAAGCTGACGGCGGGCGCGTCCTTCCTGAGGTCCGGCCCGGTGAGCGTCTTCCTGTCCGGCCTGGGGGGCGGGCACAGGCTGCGCAAGCAGTACCTGGCCGCCATCGACGGAGCGAAGGAGGAGGTGCTGCTGGCGCACGCGTACTTCCTGCCGGACACCGGCTTCGTCCGGGCGCTGACGCGGGCCGCGCGCCGGGGCGTGAAGGTGGTGCTGCTGCTGGCCGGGCGCAGCGACGTCATCTTCGCGCGCGCGGCGACGATGCGCCTGTACGGCACGTTCCTGCGCGCGGGCGTCCACATCCACGAGTGGACGGCGTCCACGCTGCACGCCAAGGCGGCGGTGGTGGACGGGCAGCACCTGCTGGTGGGCAGCTTCAACCTCGACCCGCTCTCGCTGGTGAACCTGGAGACGCTGGTGGAGGTGCGCGAGCCGGGCGTGGCGGCGCAGGCCGCGCTGTGGCTGGACAAGCACGTGGCGCAGGCGCGGCACGTGGTGCTGGACCAGTGCGCCCGCTCTCCGCTGCAGCGCTGGCTGCTGGACGTGGTGGGGCTGGCGGTGGCGCGCTTCGCGGAGCGCTTCGCCAGCTTCATCGGCCGGCGTCGCCAGCGGCGCTGAAGCGGCGAAGCCCCGTCACCTTCCCGTCACCCGGCCGCCGGGCGGAGCCCCCGGCCGGTCGTCGACCCGTGACGGCCGTGCTGCGCGAGCGGGCGACGCGCTCTAGACTCCTCCCAGCCCTCCATGCCCAGTCACCCCCTCCAGCCCGTACTCGCAGCCATCGACGTGGGGACCAACGCGGTTCGTCTGGAGCTCGCCCGGCCGGACGCCGACGGCGCGCTCGAGACGCTTCATCAGGAGCGCGACCCCATCCGCCCCGGCGAGGGCGTCTTCGCCACCGGGTCGATGCCGGAGGCCACGGCCCAGCGCCTGCTCTCCACCCTGCGCCGCTACGCCGCCCTCTGCCGCCGCCACAAGGCCCAGGTGCGCGCGGTGGCCACCAGCGCCCTGCGCGAGGCGCGCAACAGCCCGGACATCGTCCGCCGCGTGCAGAAGGAGGCCGGGCTCAACCTGGAGGTCGTCAGCGGCAAGGAGGAGGCCCGCCTCATCTGCCTGGGCGTGCTGCACAGGAAGCCCCCCGGGGCGCGCTCGCTGCTCATCGACATTGGCGGCGGGAGCACGGAGGTGGCCACCGCCGTGGGCGAGAAGCCCGACAACCTGTGGAGCCTGGGG
This sequence comes from Myxococcus stipitatus, assembly GCF_021412625.1. The sequence goes on from NZ_JAKCFI010000018.1 coordinate 45,709, forward strand.
CTGGGTTCGGTGCGGCTCACGGAGGTCTTCGACGCCTCCCGCGTCGTGTCCAGCAAGCAGCTGCGCATCATGCGCAGCTTCGTGTCGGAGGTGCTGAGCAAGACGCTGCCGGAGAAGCTGCCCAACGTGCCCCGGGTGGCGCTCGGGTCGTCCGGCACCATCAACGCGGTGGTGTCGTTCGCCTCCAGCGAGAGCAGCGGCAACGCCACCGTGCGGCAGCTGACGCAGACGGTGGAGGCCCTGGCGGCGATGCCTCCGGACCGGCGGCGCAAGCGCTTCGACCCCCGGCGCGCCGACATCATCGTCTCCGGCGCCGTCATCCTGGAGGGCGTGGCGAAGTACCTGGGCGTGGAGTCCGTCAGCGTGGTCAACCGCGGCCTGCGCGACGGCATCCTCGTGGACCTGCTGTACCGCCAGGACGCGCACCACCAGGACGACCACAGCCTCGCGGACGCCGCCATCGCCATGGGGCAGCGCTTCTACTTCGACGAGAAGCACGCGCGGCAGGTGGCCCGGCTGTCGCTGACGCTCTTCGACGACCTGGCGGCGCTGCACCAGCTGCCCCTGTCGGTGCGTCCGTACCTGGAGGTGGCCGCGCTGCTCCACGACATCGGCCACGCGGTCAACTACGAGCGCCACCACAAGCACACCTACTACCTGGTGCGCCACGCGGACCTGCCGGGCCTGGCCGACCGAGAGCGGGAGCTGGTGGCGCGCATCGCCCGCTACCATCGGCGCAGCCCGCCGGAGCTGACCCACTCCGGCATGGCGGGGCTGACGCCCGGAGAGGCCCGCACCGTGCGCAAGCTCGCCACCCTGCTTCGCGTGGCCAATGCGCTCGACCACAGCCACCACCAGCCCATCAAGGGCTTCAAGGCCACGCGCTCGCGCGACGGCGGCATCGCCCTGCACCTGCAGGCCCGCCAGCCCGTGGACCTGGAGCTGTGGAACGCCGAGCGCGAGCTGGCGAACTTCCGCCGCGTCTTCGGCAAGAAGCTCACCCTGCACCTGCATCAGACCGGCCGCTGAAGGCGGGGCGCCCCACCACGGCCCCGGCGTGACGCCCGCTCCGCCTCGGGCATGTCGCCCCGGCGTGGTTCCCGAGGCGACTCCCGCTCGACGCCTCGGGCACGTGCCCACGGCGCGTCAGCTGTCCGCGACGTGCACCACGAGCTTGCCGAAGTTGCGGCCCTCGAGCATCCCCATGAGGGCCGTGGGGGCGTTCTCCAGCCCCTCGACCATGTCCTCGCGCAGCGTCACCTTGCCCCCGGCCACCCACTCGCCCATGTCGCGGCGGAAGGCGTCGAAGCGGTCGCCATAATGGTCGAGGATGACCATGCCCTGCACGCGGATGCGCTTCTCCAGCACGCTCTTCATGAGACTCGGCAGCAGGTTGGGCCCGGGCGGCGGCGTCCTGTCGTTGTAGTGGGCAATCAGGCCCACCACCGGCACGCGCGCGCCGACGTTGAGCAACGGCAGGACCGCCTCGAAGACCTCTCCCCCCACGTTCTCGAAGTACACGTCGATGCCCTTCGGGCAGGCGGCGGCGAGCCGCTCGGCGAACCGGGGCTCCTTGCGGTCGAGGCAGACGTCGAAGCCGAGCTCCTCGACGGCGTGGCGGCACTTGTCGGCCCCACCCGCGATGCCCACCACCCGCGCGCCCCGGAGCCGGGCGAGCTGCCCCGCCACCGCGCCCACCGGGCCCGTCGCGGCGGCCACGACGACGGTCTCCCCCGCCGCGGGCTGGCCGATGTCGGCCATGGCGACGTAGGCGGTGAACCCGGGCATTCCGAGCACCCCCAGCGCCATTGACGGCCGCGCCATCTCCCCCAGTGGGAACAGCTCCTGCCCATCCGACAACGCATAGTCCTGCCAGCCCGCGCCGCCGAGCACCAGGTCCCCCTCGCGCAAGCGCGGATGCCGGGAGGCGACGACGCGGCTCACCGTGCCGCCCACCATCGGCGCGCCCAGCGCCACCGAGGGCGCGTAGACCGGCGGGACCTCGTTCATCACGTTGCGCATGTACGGGTCCAACGAGAGGTACAGCGTGCGCAACAACACCTGTCCCTCGCCCGGCTTGGGAATGGCGACCTCCTCCAGCCGGAAGTCCTGGGGCGTGGGGGCGCCTCGCGGGCGGGCGGCGAGGACGACACGTCGATTGACGGCATCACTTCGAGACATGGGCGTGCTCCTGGGGTGTGGCGTGAGAAAGCAACGAGCGCGTCCGCGCGTGGACGCGCACGGACGCGGCGAGCGCCGTGGGCGCTGCCTCGGGGAGCCGCGTCGCCCGGGGAACGGGCGTGAGTGGATGGAGGGGGGGGCGCCCCCCTCAGGCGTCTGGCTTCAACCCGAGCAGCAACCGCGTGCCCGCCATGGCCGAGTCGAGCGGCGCGCGGTCGCGCTGGATGCGGGCCAGCAGGCCAGCCCCCAGCCAGCTCTGGTAGAGCGAGGCCGCGACCTCCTGCGCATCCGGGATGACCGGCCACGAGCCATCCGCACCACCCGCCTCGAGACAGCGCGCCAGCCGCTCGATGGTGCCCCGGGTGCCCCGCTCCAACGCCGCGCGCATGCTCTCGGAGAGGTCACACACCTCCGCGCCGAGCTTGACGACGAGGCACCGGCCGCGCGCCGTGTCGTCGAGCTGCGATTCGCGCCAGTCGTCGAAATAGCCGAGCAGCCGCCGCGCCGCCGTGCCGGGCCGCGCCAACAGCGCGTCCATGCGCGCCAGGTAGCCCGTGAAGTAGTCCTCCAGCACCGCCTCGCCGAAGGCCTCCTTCGAGCCGAAGTAGTGATAGAAAGAGCCCTTCGGCACTCCCGCCACCGCCAGGATTTCGGCCAGGCCGACGGCGGTGAACCCCCTGCTCGACAACAGCGGATGGGCCGCATCCAGGATGTGCTGACGGACATCGGTGGACGCGGCGGCGGGAGCGCTCATGCCCTTCGAGTTAACGACCAGCAGACCGGTCGTCTACTCGAAATAGACCGGTCGTCTAGTGCCTGTGCGCGGCATGGCCCGTCGTCCTGGTCGCTCAGCGGCAGGGAGGGCGCCGCGTTTTGCCCACCCCCTGGGGCATGCCCACGCTCCGGGCGAGGGGGCGTGTCGGGGTCGACGGCGGCCCTCCTCGTCCTCGCAACCCTAGCGGCCCCTGAAGGGGCGGGAGCGCGCGATGAAGGCGGTCGTATTCCACGGGATTGGAGACATCCGGCTGGAGGACGTGGCGGAGCCGCGCATCGAGCAACCGACGGACGCCATCGTCAAGCTGTCGGCCAGCGCCATCTGCGGCACGGACCTGCACATGATTCGCGGGACGATGCCGGGCATGAGGCCGGGCACCATCCTCGGGCACGAAGGCGTGGGCTACATCGAGGCGCTCGGGGACGACGTGCGCAACTTCAACGTCGGAGACCACGTCGTCGTGCCCTCCAGCATCGCCTGCGGCAACTGCGTCTACTGTCGCGCCGGCTACCATGCGCAGTGCGACGTGGCCAACCCCAACGGCCCACGCGCGGGCACGGCCTTCTTCGGCGGCCCGGAGATGACGGGGCCCTTCCACGGCATGCAGGCGGAGAAGGTGCGCGTGCCGTTCGCGAACGCGGGGCTGGTGCGGATTCCGGAGGGCGTCTCCGACGAGCAGGCCATCCTCGTCTCCGACATCTTCCCCACGGGCTACTTCGGCGCGGAGCTGGCGGAGATCAAGCCCGGGGACACGGTGGCGGTGTTCGGCTGCGGCCCGGTGGGGCTGTTCGCCATCGTCAGCGCGAAGCTCTTCGGAGCGGGCCGCGTCTTCGCCATCGACTGCCACGCGGACCGGCTGGAGCTGGCGCGCTCGCAGGGCGCGGAGGTCATCGACTTCGACGAGGAGAACCCCGTCGAGACGCTGCTGCGGCTGACGAACGGCATCGGCGTGGACCGCGCCATCGACGCGGTGGGCGTGGACTCCATGCACGCGCACGCGGGCCCGGCGGCGAAGCAGGCCGCGCAGGAGAAGGCGGAGTTCAAGCGCGAGGTGAAGGAGGCCGCCCCGAAGACGAACCCCAAGGGCGACAACTGGGTGCCCGGCGACGCGCCCGCCCAGGCGCTGACGTGGGCGGTGGAGTCGCTGGCCAAGGCGGGCACGCTGTCCATCATCGGCGTCTATCCCCAGCAGGTGCGCACGTTCCCCATCGGCATGGCGATGAACAAGAACCTCACGCTGAAGATGGGCAACTGCAACCACCGCAAGTACATCCCCAAGCTGCTGGAGCTGGTGCGCACCGGCGAGGTGGACCCCACGGCCATCCTGTCGCACGTGGAGCCCATGGGCAGCGCCATCGACGCCTACCGCCAGTTCGACCTGCGCAAGCCCGGCTGGGTGAAGGTGGAGCTGGAGCCCGCGCAGCTCCAGTGAGGACGCCTCACGCGTCCAGCAGCAGGCACGAGTCACCGAACTCGTGCCCCAGGTAGCCGCGCGCCTCCGCGTGCGCGGCCACCTCCTTCAACAGGGACGCCGGCGCGAAGGCCTGGAGCAGCGCGAAGTGGCTGCTGCCCGGCGCGTGCAGGCCCGTCAGCAGGCCGTCGACGACGCGAGGGACGAAGCCCGGCCCCAACAGCAGGTCCGTCAGCGCCTCGCCCGCCACCAGCCGGCCGCCGTTCATCTCCGCGCGCCCCTCCAGCGCGCGCACCACCGTGGTGCCCACGGCCACCACCCGTCCCCCCACCGCGCGCGTCGCGTTCACCACCTCCACCGTGGACGCCGGGATGTCGGAGCGCTCCGGCCGGGGCAGCGCCGCGTCGAGCGCCGCGTCCCCCGTGGAGGACAGCCCCGCCGCGTGGGTGAGCGAGGCCAGCCGGACGCCCTGGCGCCGCAGGGCGAGCAGCAGGCTCCAGGTGAGCGGCAGCCCTGCGGACGGAGGCTCCACGGCCCAGGGCCTCCCGCCATAGCCCGTCTGCACGTGCCACAACGACAGCGGCGCCACCAGGTGCGCGTACTGCACCGGACGCCCGCCCTGGTAGAGCGAGGACCACAGCGCGGCCCCGGACTCGGAGAAGGCGACGCGCAGCAGGCGCGGCGACGGCGGCAGCACCTCCACCACCGCCACCGTCAGGCCGCCCACCGTGAGGCGCGCGCCCACCGGCAGCGCGGGCGGGGGCGGCCGGTCCTCGGTGCGCTTGCGCCAGTCCCCCACGCCGAAGAGGACCGCCGTCCAGGTGTCGTCCGGCTCTCGCGCGACGAGGCGCAGCTCGATGCGCTCCCCCGCCTCCGTGCGCCCCGGCAGCGAGGCGGGCAGCGTGGCCGCGTCGTTGAGGACGAGCAGGTCTCCCGCGCGCAGCAGCGTGGGCAGGTCCGCCAGGCGGGCGTCGGCGTAGCGGCGGGCGCGAGGCTCCACGGCCAACAGGCGCCCCTCCTCCGGGTGGTCCGCGGGCCAGGTCGCGGGCTTCATGCGGCCTCCAGCTTCGCGGCTGCCACCCGCGCTCCGGAGGGCAGCGCGTCCGCGCCGTCCTCCAGCCACCGGAGGATTCGGGCCGCCACCGCGTCCGGCCGGGCCAGCGCGGCGTAGTCGGCGCCGGGCACCGCGTCCCGGTACATCCGCGTGTCCATCTCCCCCGGGTCCACGGAGAGGAAGCGCACGCCGGTGCCCTCCAGCTCCGCGGCCCACAAGCGCGCCAGGTGGTCCAGCGCCCCCTTGCCCAGGCTGTACGCGCCCCAGCGCGGATAGGCGGACACCGCCGCGTCCGACGTGATGTGCAGCACCAGCCCGCCCTGCCCTCGCACCACCATGTTGCCGACCACGGCCTTGGACAGCCGGAACGGCCCCACCACGTTGACCTCCAGCGAGCGCTGGAGGTCCTCGCACGCCAGGTCCAGCAGCAGCGGCATGGGCGTGGGCCCCAGGGTGCTGGCGTTGTGGACCAGGACGTCCAGCGGCCCCACCAGCGACGTGGCCGCGCCCACCAGCGGGTAGACGTCCTCCTTCTCGCCGACGTCGTAGGCCAGCGCGTGCACCGGCAGGCCCTCGGCGCGCAGGGGTTCGACGGCGGCCTCCATCTCCCGGGCGTGGCGGGCCACGCCGACCACTCGCGCGCCGGCCCGGGCGAAGCGGACCATCAGCGCCTGGCCCAGGCCCCGGCTCGCGCCCGTCACCAGGACGGACCTTCCAACCAGTCTCATGAGCTTCTCCTCCTCGCGGGACAAGGTACGGAGGATGCGACGAGGGATTGGCATCGCGGCCATTGCCTTGGCAGATTGCCAATCCATGAACGAAGAGGACCTGGCGGGGAGGCTCGCCCGCAACATCCGCACGCTGCGCGAGACGCGGGGCGCCACGCAGGCGCAGCTCTCGAAGCTGGCCGGCGTCCCCCGCGCGACGTGGGCCAACCTGGAGTCGGGCACGGCGAACCCCACGCTGGCCGTGCTGCACCGGGTGGCCGGAGCGCTCCAGGTGTCGCTCGAGGAGCTGGTGGCCAGGCCCCGCGCCAGCGCGCGCCACTACCCGCGCGACAGCCTGACGACGCGCATGCGGGGCGCGGGCCAGCTGCGCAAGCTGCTGCCGGACCCGCTGCCCGGCATGGAGTTCGACCGGGTGGAGCTGCCGCCCGGCGTGCGCATCACCGGCGTGCCCCACACCCCCGGCACCCGCGAGTACCTCGCCTGTGAGTCCGGGGAGATGTCCCTGGTCGCCAGCGGCGAGCGCTTCGTCCTCAAGCCCGGCGACGTCGTCGTCTTCCGGGGGGACCAGAAGCACTCCTACGAGAACCCCGGCGCGCGCACCGCGGTGGGCTACTCCGTCGTCCTGCTCGCGCCGCCGCTGTGACGTCGGCTCATCCCGAGTCGCGGCCGTAGAACCAGGCCGTGAGCGCCAGGCGATGGGCGTGGGCGGGCAGCACCTCGTGCTCGATGCGCTCGCTCAGGAACACCACCAGCGTGTCGAGCCGGGGCGCCACGTCCACGGGGTCCTCCCCCTGGGGGTACAGGCGCAGCAGGCCGCCGTGCTCGGCGCGCCAGTCCGGATTGGCGTACCAGATGGCCGTGGCCCTGCGATTGGTGTGTCCGGGGAAGGCGTCGAGGTGGCGCGAGTAGTGCGCCCCGCCGCCGGGATAGCAGGCGAGCTGGAGGTCGAAGCGCCCCAGGCCCAGGTACGCGCCCGCCGAGAGCGCCTGGCCGAGTTGTTCGAAGCGCCGCCACAAAGCGCCGAGTCCGGTGTCGGGCTCGGGTTCCACCCAGCCGATGAGGTCGCCCCTCACTCGGTTGTCGAGCGTCCGGTCCGCGCCTCGCCGGATGCCCGCGGCATGAAGTACTCCGGATTCCGCCCTCGCCAGCGCTTCCGCCCGCGCCGCGAGGGCTGCTGCATCTCCGAGAAATGCCAGGCGCGTGAAATACCCCCGCGCGCCCAGCGCCTCCACTTCCTGGTCCGTCAGCTCCACACGTGCTCCTTCCAGCAACGTGCCGCCCACACGCGCGCACCGTGCCCCAGACGCGGGCGGCGCGGAAGGAGATAAAGTCGGGCCCCATGGCGCACCTCTCGCGAGTCCTCACCATCCTGCTGGGAGCCGTGCTCGGCGCCGTCGCCGCGGGCCTGCTGCTGCGCCCCGCGAAGCCCTCGCTCCCGGACACCGCGTCCGTGGTGCAGCAGATGCGCGAGGTGGCGCGGCTGGAGACGCTGGAGGTGGCGCTCTACAAGAAGGTGACCTTCACCCCGGAGCCCCAGGCCACCGACGCGCTGTGGAAGGACGTGGTGAACTGGGCCCGCTACACCCTGCAGGACCCGCACGGCCGCGCCATCGTCTTCGCGGACGCGCAGCTGGGCTTCGACCTGGGGAGCTTCGGCCCCCAGAACCTCCACGTCGCGGGGACCCAGGTCCACGTGGTGCTGCCGCCGCTGAGCGTGCAGGTGGTGCTGCGCCCCGGCGAGACGGAGGTCATCGACTCCAACCTGGACAGCGCGCAGACGGCGCAGCTGCTGGAGAAGGCCCGCCTCGCCTTCGAGAACGACGTGCGCGACGACGCGCGCCTGCGCCAGCGCGCCCGGGACTCCGCCGAGCGCGCCCTGCGCGGCCTGCTGCTCACGCTGGGCTACCGCGAGGTGCGCTTCGTGGACACGCTGCCCACCACCGCCACGGCGGGCTGACGCCCCTCAATCCCGCGGCGGCTCCCACGCCCGGACGAGCCCCTCGGCCGTCAGGCGGAAGACCCCCGGGATTCCCTTGGAGGTGGGCTCCAGCCGGGCCAGCGCGCCGCACGCCTCCGCGTCCGACGCCCGGGCGACGAGCGCCACCTCCCGGCGGCCCAGCGACACACACCAGTCCCCCTCCCCCACCTCCTCCACCAGCACCCGGCGCTGCGCCACGGTGAGCAGCCGCGCGCCGTCGTGGCCATCCCCTCCCGCCACGGCCCACACGCCGGAGCGCGCCTCCGCCAACCGCAGGTCGCCCTCCTCGACGAGGACCGGGCGCACCGGCGCGGGGCTCGCCTCCAGGTTGCGCCACGCCGCGGCGTCCACCGTCTCCAGCGTCAGCCCGGCCGCGCGCAGCGCGGACTCCGGCAGGTAGCGGACGAACTCCGCGTCCTCCAGCACGTAGAAGACCTCGAGCCCCGCGGGCCCCTCCCGGTGCACCGCCCCCACCGCCCGCTCGCCGAAGTCCGCCGGCCGCAGCACCGGCCGCAGCCGCGTCTCCAAAGGCGCGTCCGTGCCCTCCAACCCCGAGGACAGTCCCCCCAGGCGCGCGGCCAGGGCCTCCACGTACGCCTGGAGCTCCCGCGCCTCCGGCGCCTCCAGGTAGGCCGCGTACAGCGAGCCCACGTCCACCCGCCCCACGCCGCCCGAGGCCAGCCTCACGAGCAGGTCCTTGCCCTGGCGACGGAACGTCACGCGCGCGCGGCCCAGCGCCCCCGTCAGCGCGGCGAGGAACTCCGCGCGAGGCGCCCGCTCCCGGGCGACCGCCGGCGCGGGCAGCTCCGCCGCCTCCAGTTCCTCCTTCAGCAGCCGCGCCTCCGCGTCGAACGGGTCCCTCGCCAGCGCGTCCTCCACGTACCCGCGCACCCGCGCCACCTCGCCGCGCCGCAGCGCCAGCACCGCCAGCACCTTGAGCACCTCCGGGTCCCCCGGCGAGCGGGCCTGCGCCTCGTGCAGCAGCGCCTCCGCCTCGCCGTGGCGCTCCAGGCCCAGCAGCACGCGCGTATGGCCCAGCAGCACCGGCAGGTCCTGGGGAAACTCGCGGCGAAGCGCCTCCACCAGGGGAAGCGCCTCCCGGTCCGCGCCCGCGTTGCTCAGCGCGTGCGCCACCGCCAGCCGCAGCGCCGGCCCCGCGTCCCCCCGGGCCCGCGCGCGCAACAGCTCCAGCTCCGCGTCGCTCAACACCTCACCCGCCTCCACCTTGCGGCGGACGCGCTCCAGTTCCAGGAACGAGCTCACCCGCGCGACTCTAGATGGAATGAGGGGATGACACTGCAATCCCAGACTACATGCCCCGGGGTTGGATGGCCGGGCGACCGGGCGGCGGGCAGGATGGGCGTCGACTCGCGCGGACCTCCCGGCGGGGCCAGGACGGCGCGGCCTCCCCCCACGAGCCCGAGGGCCACGGCGGCCCACGTGGCGCGCGCTCAGTGCTGGCGGCTGTCCGGCTCGCCCGGAGCGGAGGCGGGGGCGGGGGGGTGATTGCCCTCGCCCACGCCTCCCTCCGATTGCGCGAGGAAGTCGTCCAGCGCGCCCACGTCGATGGGCTTGCGGAACACCGCGTCCACCAACGCCAGGCTGGAGCGGTTCTGTCCGCGCACGTCCATGCCCGTGACGATGGCGAGCAGCGCCTGGGGGGAGCGCTCCCGCAGCTCGCGCGCCAGCTCCCAGCCGCTCATCTCCGGCATCACCGCGTCCAGCAACGCCGCGTCGAAGCGCCGCCGCTGCCACATGTCCAGCGCCACGTGGGGGTCGTGGGCCACCTGCACCTCGTAGCCCTCCTCGCCCAGCACCTCGGCCATCATCCGCGCGTTGTCCAGGTCGTCGTCCACCACCAGCACGCGGCGCGTCTGCTGGAACTTCCGGGGCGCCGCCGGCCGCGTGACGGCCTCCGACGGCCGGGGCGGCGGCGCGGGCGTCTGGGCGCGCACGCGCGGCAGCTTCACCACGAAGGCCGAGCCGGGCCCCTCCGTGGAGTTCTCCGCCGTCAGCTCGCCGCCCCAGCGCTGCACCTGCGCGCGCGCGACGGCCAGGTACAGCGACAGCTGCGGCGCCCCCGGGTCGCGGCGCAGCGGGTCGAACAGGTGCGTCAGCTCCTCCACCGCGTACGGCGGCCCCTCGTCCTGGATGCGCAGCGTGAGCCAGGCGGGGTTGTCCGAGCCCGTCATCACCCGCAGGCGGCCTCCGCCCTCCATCCGGTCGCGCGCCGCCAACAGCAGGTTCACGACCAGTTCGCGGAAGAAGGCCGCGTCCGCGCGCACCGCGCCGGGGTTGCCCAGCTCCAGGTCCACGTACACCGGGTGCTCGCGCTGCTCCAGCTCGCCCCGCGCCAGCTCCAGCGCCTCGCGCACCGTCTGGTCCACCTGCACGTCGGTGGGCCGCTCCTCGGTGCGCTGGACGTTGAACTCCTGCAGCCGCGACACCAGCTCGCCAATCTGCTGCACCGTGCGGTCCAGCGCCTCCAGGTGCTCGGGCTTGTACTCGCGCTGCAGGAGCGTGATGCGCAGGCGCAGCACGTTGAGGAAGTTGTTGAGCGCGTGCGCGGCGCCGCCGGCGAGCTGCCCCAGCGCCTGCTGGCGGGTGCGCTGGAGCAGCCGCCCCTGCAGCCGCCGCAGCTCGCCGTAGGCGCTCTCCAGGGCCTTGGTCTTGTTGGCGGACTCGGTGCGGTCGGTGAAGGTCTGGATGGCGCCGGCCAGCTCGCCCTCCTCCTCCCAGACGGGCGTGGCGCTCATCTCCAGCGTGGCCTTGTCGCCGCTGGGCCGCTCGATGACCATCATCACCCCGCGCACCGGGCCCTTCTCCCTGAGGGCGCGCACGAAGGGCATGTCCCCCACCTTGAAGACCTCGCCCGTCAGGTGCCGCGCGTTGACCTGCGTGAGCACCGGCGCCAGCGTGTTGGACGCGCGCCCGCCCACCACCGCGCGCATGGGCACGCCCATCAACCGGCTCACCGGCGGCGTGGCGAAGGACACCGTGCCGTCCAGCTCCCCCAGCAGGATGCCCACGTCCACCTGGTTGAGCACCGACTCCATCACCGCCGCCTCGCGGAAGCGCACCTCCTCCGTCTTGAGGATGCGCGCGTAGGAGGCCTGCGCGGACGCGTCCGCCTCCCACACCAGCTCCGCGATGAGCCCGGCCACCTCCGGCTCGATGAGCCCTTCGTGGTGCCGCGCGTAGACGTGCAGCAGCACCTCCTCCAGCGACTTGAACTCGCGCGTGAGGTCCTCGGGCTCGAAGTTCTGCGTGTAGCGGTCCGCGCCGTGCGAGCGCACCACCTCCGGCCACAGCCGCACCGCGTCCTCGCCCCGGTCCTTGAGCAGCCGGGCCAGCTCCGACACCAGCCGGCGCAAGGGCGCGCGCAAGTCCCTCCCCGGGATTTCGACCTCGTAGACCTCCGAGCGCAGGCGCTTGGCCCACAGGCGCGTCACCCGCTCCTGTTCGTCCTGGAGCAGCTCGGACAGCGCTTCGATGGCGTCGATGCGGGCGGCCACGGTCCGTCACAAGGTGCGCACGCCCGGCCGCCATGGCCACCCGAGCGCCCGGACGGCTGGCCGCCCGGCGTGGACGCCCGGCTGACCGCGTTGCCACCGCTTGCGTCCCGGCCCACCTTCCAGGAACGGATGCCTCTCAACGAGCAGACCAAGAACGACCTGCTGGAGTCACCCTGGCTGTCGCAGCAGGCCATGGCGCAGCTGTTCCGCGGAGAACTCAGCCGCTCGGACACGTGGCGCACGCGCCTGGACACCACCACCAACTGGGCGCTGACCACCACCGCCGCCGTCATCTCCTTCGGCTTCGCCACGCCGCAGAGCCCGCACGTCACCTTCCTCGTGGGCATCTGGATGGTGGTGTCCTTCCTGCTCGTGGAGGCCCGGCGCTACCGGTACTACGACCTGTGGAACCGGCGCGTGCGCCTGCTGGAGGACGGCTGGTGGGTGCCCATGCTCCGGCGCGAGCCGGTGGACCCGGACGCGCTGCGGGAGCTGGCGGTGGAGATGTCCCGGCCCCAGCTCCAGCTGTCGCTGATGTCCGCCATCTCCACCCGCCTCAACCGGACCTATGGCCCCATCCTGATGGTCTTGTTGATGACCTGGTTCTTCAAGGTCTACAGCCACCCGCGTCCACCCGTGGACTTCGGGGAGTTCGTGGACCGGGCCCACGTGGCCTGGGTCCCGGGGCCCCTGGTGATGGGCCTGTTGGCGCTCATCACCGTGGGGGCGGCGTACCTGTTCATCTCCTCGTTCTTCATCCGAGCCCCCCTGGGCGAGCTGCGCACCCGCCCCCGGGGGCGACGCGCCGCGCTGTGGGAGTCGTTCTACCGGCCCTACGCCATCCGGCGGCGCCACCGCCCGTCCCGCAGGCCCTCCCCCCGGCCGACCTCCAACTCGGAACACTGAGGGTGGGGGCGCTCCCCGCCTCGGAGGGCCAGTGACGCCCGGGCACGTAAAGGGCCTCATGGCCGCCATGCCGCCGGCTGAATCCCGGGTGTTTTCATCCTTCCGGCCCCGGGGGTTTTGTGCTGTGAATCCGCACCCATGGCGAACACCCGCACTGTCACGGTCATCAATGGCGACGGCATCGGCCCCGAGGTGATGGCGGCCACCATCCGCGTTCTCGAGGCCCTCAAGGTTCCCCTCGAGTTCGAGCACAAGGACGCGGGCACGGAGGTCGTGGCCAAGTACGGCACCAACCTGCCCCACGAGACGGTGGAGGCGGTGCTGCGCAGCGGCGTCGCGCTCAAGGGCCCCACGGGCACGGTGGTGGGCGGCGGCCTTCCTTCCGCGAACGTCGGCCTGCGCAAGCGGCTGGACCTGTACTCGTCGCTGCGCCCGGTCAAGAGCGTGCCGAACGTGAAGACGCGCTACGAGGGCGTGGACCTCGTGGTGGTGCGCGAGAACACGGAGAGCCTCTACGCCGGCATCGAGCACATCATCGTCCCGGGCGTGGTGGAGTCGCTCAAGATCATCACCGAGAAGGCCTCCACGCGCATCGCGCGCTTCGCGTTCGAGTACGCGCGCAAGCACGGCCGCAAGAAGGTGACCGGCGTCCACAAGGCCAACATCATGAAGCTGTCGGACGGCCTGTTCCTGGACTGCTGCCGCAAGGTGGGCCGTGAGTTCCCGGAGATCCACTACGAGGAAGTCATCATCGACAACCTCTGCATGCAGCTGGTGAAGGACCCGTCCCGCTTCGACGTGCTGGTGCTGGAGAACCTGTACGGCGACATCGTGAGCGACCTGTGCGCGGGCCTCGTCGGCGGCCTGGGCGTGGTGCCGGGCGCGAACATCGGCGAGCGCACCGCCGTCTTCGAGGCGGTCCACGGCACGGCGCCGGACATCGCGGGCAAGGGCATCGCGAACCCCACGGCGCTGATGATGTCGGCGGTGATGATGCTGGACTACCTCGACCTGCGCGAGGAAGCCCGCCGCATGGAGGGCGCCATCCAGAAGGTGTACGGCGACGGCAAGGTGCGCACGGGTGACCTCGGCGGCGGCGCCACCACCCGCGACTTCACCGACGCCATCATCGCGGCGCTGTAGTCGGACGACGGGTCCGACGCGGAGCCCGGGTCGCCCCCATGGCGTCCCGGGCTTTTTCGTGTCCGCGCGTGGGCCCGCGCGCCGCGCTCAGGGCGCCCGGAGCACGCCGCTGAGGGTCTCCGCCCGCGAGAACTCCTGCGGCAGCCGATACGGCCGCGCGGGGCTCCACTGAGGCGCGGCATGGGCGCCCAACCGCAGCGCGTAGTAGTGCCCCGACTCCAGCAGGCCCGAGGGCAGGCGCAGCTCGCGCGCGTCGCCATCCAGGACGAAGGAGGCGTACTCCGCCGCGGCGTACGGCCACCCGGGCAGGGAGCGGGAGACGTGCAGGACGGTGACGACGTAGTGGGAGACGTTCCCCTGCGCCGGCGCGGTCCAGGAGAGCACGGGGCTGTCCGACGACAACAGCCGGGACTGGCTGGCCGCCTGCGCGTCGACCTTGAAGTCGCGCGGAGGCAGCACCTCGGGAGCCACCGGGACGGGCGTGGGCGAGGTGACCGCCGCCAGGGGCAGCACCCGCGCCACCTCCGCCTGGAGCGTCACGGCGGCCTCCCCCGTCGTCCAGTCCGCCCCCTTCGTGGTCACGCTGAAGCGGTATGAGAAGTTCGCCGTCACGGGCCAGGCGGACGGGTAGGGATTGCCGTAGGTGGGCTGCAGCCTCAGCGCGGAGAGCGAGCCGGTGGCGTCCTGGGCGAGCTCGAGCAGGAGCGGCGACGGCACGAGGTCCGCCTTCGCGCCGTAGGGCAGCACCTCGAGCGTGAAGCGGCTGTCCGCCGTCACGCTGGCGAACCCCTGCGGAGCATGGGCCTGGAAGGCGGGGCGGTTCCAGTCGACGGTCACCTGCCGGGAGACGGTGGGGTCGAGCGCGGCGGACACCAGCACCCGCTCGTCCTGGAAGCCCGTGAGGGCCGCCTCGCCCGCGGTGGCGATGGACAGGTAGGCGATGGGCGAGCCTCCATCCACGGGCGTGGCGCTGCGCGCATGCTGCTGCACCAGCCAGCCCGTGTCCTCCAGGTCCCCCGTGTCGAGCCACGGGTCGTCCGCGAGCGCGGGCACGAACTTCGTCGCGATCTCCCCCAGACTCGTGCTGCCCACCTGTGGCCCGAAGAAGCCGAAGTCGAGCCGTCCCCACCGGGACAAGGCGGGCAGCACGAGCTCGAGGCGGTCATTCACCAGCCAGGGCGCCAGCGTCCCCAGCTCCGTCATGTCGACGCCCACGAGGGTCGTCGCCCCCGTCGTGTCCCCGGGAGGACGTCCCCAGCGCGTCTCCGCCAGGTCGACGCTTCGGGAGGTCGTCACGGCGTGACGCGCGCCATGCCTCACGTAGTAGAGGCCCGGCGGGGCCTGGAAGGAGAAGCCGCCCAGGCCCACCGACTCCGGGGGGATGGGCAGGGGCGAGCCCGCGTCGTCGAGCTGGAAGACCTGGGGAGGTTGCGAGGACGAGGCGCCCTCGTCCCCCAGCTCCCCCGCCGCGCCCACGTAGCGACGGCCCACCTTGACCTGGACATAGGGGCCCGCGTCGTCGCCTCCGGTCGGGCGGCCCCCGTCACCTCCATCCGCGCCCCCATCCGACGAGCCGCCGTCCGCGCCGCAGCGGTCCGGGTGCTCGGCGCAGACCTCGTCCTCCTCCGGCCAGTCGATGCAGGCGGCGAGCGCCACCACGAGCGCGCCGACCCACAGCCCCGTCGGGACTCGCGCGCTCATGGGAAGGCCCCCGCCACCGTGGCCATCACCCGTCCGTTCGAGACCTCCAGGGACGCGGGGGTCGACGGAGCGCCGAGCACGTACAGCCCCGCGGCGACCCCCAACCCCACCACGCCCGCCCCCATCAGCCCCAGGCCCACGCCCTCGTAGCGCTTGCCGCGCGACAGCGTCCGCCGCACGTCCTCCCGCGACGTCAGGCCCGAGCCGTCGGAGACCTTCGACTTCTGCCCCAGCGCCAGGCCGTAGGAGACGCCCCCGGCAACCAGCAGCCCTCCCCCGACGAGGGCCGGCAGGAGCGCCCGCGAACGCCGGTCCTCGGACGCCTCCAGCGCGGAAGCGGACACGTGCGACGCTTCGGTGATGGAACCCGGGGTCCCGAGCGGCTTCTCCACCGGCACCCGGGTGGTGGTCTTCGGGGAAGCGGGTGTGTCGGTCACCCGGGCCAGCTCGCGCTTCACGTCCGCGCGCATCTTCTCGAAGAACTCCTCCACCTTCGGGGAGACCTTCACCGGGAGGGAGGCGTCGACCTGGAGGTAGAGGCCCGTCTTGAAGGACGTATTGGCCTCGACCCACCGTCCCAGCTCCGCCAGGACGATGCCCTCGTAGAGGGCGATGTCCGTGTCATCCTCGACCGAGCGCGCCGCCCGTCGCGCGCGGTCGAGCTGCTCCAGCGCGCGCTCGTATTCGAGGCTCTTGTAGAGGCGTGCCGCCGCGAGGATGTACTTGCGGGCCTCGCTCGCGGCCGCGTGGGCCGGCACGGCCACGAGCACGAACGGCAACCACACGCACAACAGCAACACCGCGCCCGAGCGGTGACCGGGAAGCCGCGACATGAGCAGGACCTCGGAACGCCAAGTCAGGAAATGGCCTGCTCAACCTATACGAAAGCAAGCATTCCCTGGCGGGTCCGAATCTCCAGCAATGCGAGGAACAAGCCAATGGCCCGTGCGCCGCCGCACCTCCACGGAAATCTCACAGCACCGCCGGACAGGGGGCCGCGGTCAGCCGACGGTGACCTTGCGCACGCCGCGCGCCTCGAGGAGCGCGGGCAGCCGTTCCCGCTGGTCACCCTGGAGCACGAGCGTGTCGTCCTCCACCGCGCCGCCGCAGCCCAGGGCGTTCTTCAGCGCCTTGAGCCACACCTCGCGCTGGGGCGCGGGCAGCTCCAGGTGCTCGACGACGGTGACCTCCTTGCCGCCCCGCCCCTTGCGCTCCATGCGCACGACGGCGCGGGCGGGGCCCTTGGGTTCGGCGGCCCTGGCCACCGGAGGCGGCGCGACGGGCGCGGCGGGCAGCGCGTCGCGCCGTCCCGCCAGCGCAGCGAACGGGTTGTGGAAGGGCGCCGCGGGCGCGGCGGGCTCATCCTTCTTGTCGCGCTTGCCCATGGGGGAGAGCCCGCCTCGCTCAGTGGTTGTGCCCGGCGTGGTCGTCGTGCGCCACGGCGCTCGGCGGCGGCAGCACGTCGAAGGCGGGGTCGCTCGGGTTGCCGTCCGCCATCACCAGCGCGTAGAGGAACGGCGCCGACGGAATCGCCTGGCGGCCGTTGACGACGACCAGCGGCGTGCCGGTGAAGTTGTAGCGGAGCGCGTAGGAGGAGTCCTCCTGGAGCTTCGCCGCCGTGGCCGGGCTGGCCATGCACGCCTCCAGCTGCGCGCGCGGCACGGAGCCGGAGGAGGCGATCTCCATCACCCGCTCCGTGTCGAGGATGGCCTGCTGGGCGAAGAGCTTCTCGCGCAGCGACCAGAAGTCCGACGCGCCCTCCAGGCAGATCTGCGCGCGGGCCGCCACGCACCGCACGGTGGGGGCATCCGGTCCGCGCCGCTGCATCGCCGGGTTGCACGCGCCATCGAGCGGGAACTGGCGCGCCTCCAGCGACATCTTCCCCTCCGGCACGCGCGTCTTGAGCACCGCCAGCTCCTCCACCAGCGCCTTGCAGTGGGGGCACTTGCTGTCGGTCCACTCGACGATCTTCACCGGCGCGTCCGGCGGACCATAGCGGTGGCGCGCGGGCGCCGCGGCGGGCCTGGGCGTGTCGCGGCGGTACATGGCCAGCGCGTTGGAGACCAGCTGCTGCTGCGCCGCCGGCAGGCCGCGCAGGTACGCCTCCAGGGTCAGGGGGGTGCTGCTCTGCGCCGGCGTCGAGGCGTCCGCCGCCCCGACCTGCGTCGAGGCCTGCGTCGCGACGGGGGGCAGATAGGCGCCGGCCTTCGCCTCCGGCTTCGACAGGGAGCGGCCGGGCAGCAGCACGGCGACGAACACGGCCAGGGCGGTGACGCCCGCCCATGTCAGCGCGGGGCCCCACTCACCGGACGCCGGCACGCGCGGGCCCTGCAGGCCCCGGTACGCCACCACCGCCATGACGGCGACGAGCGCGTAGGTGCCCAGGCAGGTGGGGCAGACGGCGCCAGAGCGGAGGCTGGCGGAGGCGAAGACGAGCACCGACAGCACGCCCGCGAACACGGACAGCCGCAGCGCGTGGGCCACCGGCGTCAGCGGCTTCCCGGAGCGGGCGCGCGCCAGGTACAGCGCCGACAGCGCCACCACGGAGATGCCCCACACCAGCCCCAGGCCCGCCACCGGCAGGCCGAACAGCTCGTGCACGCGGGTGGCGAACGCGGAGTTCCACACCGTCTCGCAGTTGACCGTCTCGGAGATGCCGCACACCGTCTCGCCGCCCGAGCGCAGCACGAGCAGCTCCTTCCACTGGAAGGCGGACAGGGCGCTCTCGACGAGGCCGAGCACCAGCAGGGCCACCACCGCGACGGGCGTGGACAGAGGGGCCGCCGGGGCCGTGGCGGGGGCGCTCTTGGAGGACTTCGAACTCATGCATGCTCCGGGGGCGGGGTCATCAGGACGAGCAGTCGGGCGGAGTCGGGGCCTTCGTTGGCGACGCCATGCTCGGCACCCGAAGGAGCGAAGACCGCGGCACCCGGGCCGTGGACCTCCTCCTCGGCGCCGACGCGGAAGCGGCAGCGCCCCTCCAGCACCACATACACCTTGTCGGACGTGGCGTGGCGATGGGGTTTCTGGGCCTGGCCGGGCGCCAGGCAGTAGACGTCCAGGAAGAAGCGCTCGGACTGAAAGACGTTGTGCTTGCGCAGCTTCTCCGGGGAGAAGTCCTGGAAGGACGACAGGTGCTTCACATCCATCGTGGCAATCGCTCCTTCGCCTCTATATAGCGACGGACATGGAACCGCTGTCCCTGCATTTTGTTCACGAGGAAGCGGCGGCGCGCTTCATGGCCGTGGGCGGCCGCGAGGCCGTGGCCGCCTATGGCGCGGGCGAGGACGAATACCGGGCGGCCCGGGAGACCGTGGCGCTCCATGACGCCTCCTACCGTGAGTCCCTGCGCGTCACCGGCGAGGACCGGGCCTCCTTCCTACACGGAATGGTGACCCAGGAGGTGAAGAACCTCCCGGAGGGTCAGGCCGCGTACGCCGCCCTGGTGACGGTGAAGGGGGCCATGGTCGCGGATGCCCGCATCCTCAAGCGCGAGGCGGACCTGCTGCTGGACCTGGAGCCCGGCACCGGCGCCAAGGTGCGGGAGTTCCTGGAGAAATACCTCATCTCCGAGGACGCCGAGCTGCACGAGGCGACCGGGGAGCTGGGCCTGTTGCGGCTGCTCGGGCCCCGGACGGCGCAGGTGCTGTCCGCCGCCCTGGGCGCCCCCTTCGAGCCCCTGCCCCACCACGCCGCCCGTCAGGCGACCCTCGCGGGCCAGCCCGTGTGGCTGGTGGGCAGCACGGCCGTGGAGCCGCACGGCGTGGACGTCTGGGCGCCGCGCGCCGGCCTCGAGGCCGTCTGGAAGGCCCTGACGGCGGCGGGCGCCGGGGCGGGGCTCCGGCCGCTGGGCTTCGAGGCGCTGGAGCTGTTGCGCGTGGAGGCGGGGGTGCCCCGCTACGGCCAGGACATGGTGGACACCACCATCCCCCTGGAGGCGAACCTCGCCGGCGCCATCTCCTACAACAAGGGGTGCTACATCGGGCAGGAGGTCATCGCCCGGGCCACCTTCCGCGGCCACATGAACCGCAAGCTGACGGGGCTGCTGCTGGGCGACGTCGACGCGGCCCCCGGCACCGAGCTGCGGCGGGGCGAGAAGAAGGTCGGCTGGCTCACCAGCGTGGTGCGCTCGCCCACGCAAGGCCAGCGGGTGGCGCTGGGCTACGTGCACCGGGACTCGCTCGAGCCCGGCACGGAGCTGACGCTCGCGGGCGGCCCCGCCACGGTGAAGGTGGCCCCCCTGCCCTTCAAGGGCTGAGCGCGACGCGGGTGTCAGGTGAGCAAGGCTTTCCTGACATCCTTGTCGCTCGCCCGCTGGCTCCTCGGGGAGCAGGCGAGCAGTTTCAAGGTGTTGAGAATGGAACGGGCCTTGCTCCTGGGCGAGGCCCGCCTTCATGAGACCCTCCTTCCTATTGGGGTTGTCCTTCCTCTGCGGCGCCACGGTGATGGCGTCGGAGATGGCCGCGTCGCGCCTGGTGGCGCCCTACTTCGGGAGCAGCACGCCGGTATGGGCGGCGCTCATCTCGTTGGTGCTCGGGGGGCTGGCGCTGGGGGCGCACCTGGGCGGCCGGATGGCGGACCGGGCGGGGCGGCTGGAGCCCCTGCGGGTGGCGCTGTGCGTCGCGGCGGTGATGCTCGCGGGGCTGCCCTTCCTCGCGCGGGCGCTCCTGCCCGGGGCCACGGCGGCGGTGATGACGGGGCGCGTGTTCGAGGCGATGGCGCGCGTGGGGCTGGTGACGCTGGCGGCGCTGCCGCCCTTGTTGGTGCTGGGCGCGGTGGGGCCGTTCCTGTTGCGCGTGGGGCTGGGGGGCGTGGAGGGCGCGGGCGCGCACGCGGGGCGGCTGTCGGCGGCGTCCACGCTGGGCAGCATCCTGGGGACGCTGCTGGCCGCCTTCGTCGTGTTGCCGTGGCTGGGCACCGCGCGGGCCATGGCGTGCTTCGCGGGGGTGTTGGGGCTGACGGCGGCGTGGACGCTGTCGTGGGGGTGGCGGCTCCTGGCGGTGGGCGTGCCGGCGGCGGCGGTGGCGCTGGGGGCGCACGCGCTGCCGCGTGACGCGCGCGCGCTGGAGGTGGCGGAGTCGCCGCTGGCCTACATCCAGGTGCTGGAGGCGCCCGGAGGCACGCGCCGGCTCGTCTTCGACGAGGGCTTCGCGGTGCAGAGCGTGTGGCTGCCGGGCCAGCCGGTGCGCGAGGAGGTGTTCGCGCACTACCTGCTGACGCCGGCCATGGGCGCGCGGGAGCCCCGGCGTCCGCGCGTGCTGCTGTTGGGGCTGGGCGCGGGCACCAGCGCGCGCGGGTTGATGGAGACGTACCCGGGCGCGGAGGTGGTGGGCGTGGAGCTGGACGCGGAGGTGGTGCGGCTGGCGCGGGCGCACTTCGGGTTGTCGGCCCAGGTGGAGGTGCACGTGGGGGACGCGCGGATGTTCCTCGCGGGGGACACGCGGGCCTACGACGCCATCATCGTCGACGCCTTCCGCTTCCCCTACGTGCCCTTCCACCTGATGACGCGCGAGTTCGCCCAGGCGGTGGCGGCGCGCCTCGTCCCGGGCGGCGTGGCGTGCTTCAACGTGGGGCGCTTCCGGGAGGAGCGGGCGGTGGTGGACGCGGTGGGGCGCACGCTGGCGTCGGTGTTCCCCCACGTGCTCGCCGCCGAGGCGCGCAACCGCAGCAACACCCTGTTGTTCGCGGGCGAGGCGGGCATGTCCGAGCGGCTGGCGCGGAGGAGCCCGGCCCTGCCGGACACGCTGCGGCCCCTGGCGGAGCGCGTGGTGGGGGAGCTGCGCGCGGTGGCGCCGGGCGAGCCGCTCACGGACGACCACGCGCCGGTGGAGCTGCTCACCGACGCCATCCTCCTGCGCGCGTTGGCGCGGGGCGAGGGGCTGTGATGCGGGCGCTCGGTTCGGAGGTCATCACGCCGATGACAGGCGGACGCTCGCGCGCGCTCGCACGGGGCGAGGGGCTGTGATGCGGGCCACGCCGCGCATGCCGGAGTTCCTGGCGCCGCTGCCGCTGTGCGCCGTGGCGCTGATGGCGGTGAACGACCGCTGGCTCAAGCCCACGTTCCACAACGCGCTCACCGGGAAGCTGTCGGACGTGGCCATCTGCTTCTTCCTGCCGCTCTACGTGTCCGCGCTGCTGGCGCTGGTGACGCGCTGGTCGCCGCGCTGGCGCGTGGGCGTGGGGGCGGTGTTCACCGCGGCGCTGTTCACGGTGCTCAAGGTGTCCCCCACGGGGGCGGCGCTGTTCTGTCAGTTGCTTCGTCCCGTGGGAGCGCTGCTCGGCTTCGAGAGCTTCCGAGCGGTGGTGGACCCCACGGACCTCATCGCGCTGCCCCTGGTCGGAGCGGCGGTGCATTACGGGCTCGCGTCCCAGCGGACACGCGCCATTCCCCCCAACGGAGTCGAGACATGAAGCGCCTCACGCGGAGCCTCGTCACCCTCGCCGTGCTGTCGTCCACCGCCGTGCTGCTCGTCGCCGACTCGGCGCGAGACTGCGACCACGCCTCGCAGAACGTCAGCTTCCGGGTGTCGATGAACACCTGTGGCGAGCTCGATGGAATCGTCGTGCGCTCCGGCAAGGACTCCTGCGACGTGGAGGTGGATGGCGCGGAGAGCGCCGGCGTGCCTCAGTACGGCGAGTCGAACACCGATGACGTGAACGTGTTGGAGGGCAACTGGAACCTGCACGGTTCCAATCGCACCCTCTACCTGGTGGCGGATGGTGGTACCGCGCCAGCGGACGCGGGGGGCGCGACGCCGGTCAGCGTGAACCGCCACTGCGAGGCGACGAAGGAGCCGAACGGCGACCTGATGTTGCGCTGCACCGACTTCCGCTCGGACCTGTCCGGGGAGGTGGTGTCCACGTGCCAGGTGCAGCTCACGGATCCGCTCCAGTAGCCCCGACCGGGCAGTGCCTCCCGGGCGGAGCGTCGCGTCCGGGGCCAGCTTCGGACGAGGCCTTCGCCGCGCGAATCGACGATTCATGAGGCGGAGCGTCGCGTCCGGGGGCACCTCCGGACAGCGGCCCGCGAGGAGTCCTCCTGGGCGCGGGAGCACGCCCGGCTGCCCCAGGGTCACCGCCCCTTCGTCGGCGCGCGGAGCACGTTCGATTCCCGACGCCGCAGGTCACTTCATGAGCGGCGGGGAACGCCCTTCGACATTATTGGAACCAGGTCCACTTCCAGCGACAGGGAGCCACATGCGCGTCTTCGTCACGGGTGCCTCCGGGCACATCGGTTCCGTGGTCGTCCGAGAGTTGCTCTCGGCGGGTCACCAGGTGGTGGGTCTCGCCCGCTCCGACGCTTCTGCCGCAACGCTGAAGACCGCCGGCGCCGAAGTGCGGCGAGGCAGCCTCGATGACCTCGACGCCCTACGGGAGGCCGCCGCGACCGCGGAGGGCGTCATCCACCTCGCGTTCAAGCATGACATCGCCTTCACCGGCGACTACGCGGGGGCGGTGGCGGCGGACCTTCGCGCCATCGAAGCGATGGGGGCCGCGCTCGAGGGCTCCGGCAAACCGTTCGTGGGCACCTCGGGAACGCTCTCGCTGGCGAAAGCCGTGTCCGGTCGCGCCGCCACCGAGGACGATGTGCTTCCGAGCGGCCCGCGCATCGACGCGGAGAACGCGGTGGTCGCGCTCGGGAAGCGCGGCGTCCGGTCGTCGGTCATCCGACTCTCGCCGACGGTCCACAGCGCGCTCGACCGTCAAGGCTTCGTCCCGTCGCTCATCGCGATGGCGCGGAAGAATGGTTTCGCCGCCTACGTCGGGGCCGGCGCCAACCGCTGGCCAGCGGTGCACACGCTCGACGCGGCGCGCCTCTATCGTCTGGCTCTGGAGAAGGCACCGGCCGGCTCGCGTCTGCACGGGGTCGCCGAGACCGGTGTCCCCTTCCACGACATCGCCGAGGCCATCGGCCGTGGCCTCGGTCTCCCCGCGAGGAGCGTCTCCGCCGAGGATGCGAGCAGGTACCTCGGGTTCCTCTCTGCGTTCGCCCAGCTCGACGACCCTACGTCCAGCGAGCGCACGCGCGAAATCCTCGGCTGGCGGCCGACGCATCCAGGGCTGCTCGCGGACCTCGCGGAGCGCCACTACTTCGAGGCCGCCGCTCAGGCGCCCTGAGGAAGGCACCGAGCGAGAAGCCCGGCCCCATCCGCCAGTCATCGTCATGAGACGTGGCGAAGGGGCTCTGCGACCGTGAGGGTCCGCGAGGGTCCGGGCGCGGCACACGCCGGAGGCGGCTCACGCCTTCATGAAGCCCGCGCCCACGAGCCAGCCCACGGCGGCTCCGCCCAGCACGAGCCAGACGGAGTTGACGCGGTAGCGGATGAGCAGGAGGGCGGAGAGAGCGGCCAGGCCCACGGTCCACGCATCCACCAGCGCCGCGCGGCCGAGATCCCACGTCACCACGGCCATCAGCGCGAGGGAGGCCACATTGACGCCGTCGAGGAACGCGCCCGCCGCCCATGAGCGGCGCAGTCGGGGGACGAGCGGCCCGCTCACGGCGACGAAGAAGAAGGCGGGCAGGAAGATGCCCACGGTGGCGACCACGGCCCCGGTGGGTCCGCCGAGCACGTAGCCGATGAAGGTCGCCGTGGTGAACACCGGCCCTGGCGTCACCTGGCCCACGGCGACCGCGTCCAGGAGCTGGGCCTCGGTGAGCCAGCCGAAGCGCTCCACCAGGTCCGCGCGGAGGAAGGCCAGCAGCACGTAGCCGCTGCCGTAGAGCACGGAGCCCACCTTCAGGAAGAAGAGGAACAACCCCTGTTGGGAGAACGGCGCCGCCGACGCCCCCAGCGACAGGGGCAGGGCCAGGGGCCAGGGTGACAGGCTCAACGGTTCCTCGCGATGGGCGCGAGCGCGCTCCGCCATACGCCACGCGAGGACGGCGAGGCCGGCGAGCAGGAGCAGCCACAGCTCGTTCACGCCGAGGAAGGCGGCGGTGGTGGCGCCAAGCCCCACGACGGCGGCGAGCCGTGTCTTCACCACGGTGCGGGACAATCCCCAGAGCGCCTGGAGGACGACGGCGATGATGACGGCCTTCACGCCATGGAGCAGCGCGCTCACGTCGGGCAGGGCGCCGAAGCGCGCGTAGCCCCAGGCGATGGCGGAGACGATGAGGAAGGCGGGGAGGATGAAGCAGGAGCCCGCGACGAGGAGGCCGGGCCAGCCCGCGAGCCGGTGGCCGATATGGATGGCCAGCTCCGTGGAGTTGGGACCGGGGATGAGGTTGGCGGCGCCGAGCAGGTCCACGAACTCCTCGCGCGAGAGCCAGTGGCGGCGGCGAACGACCTCGTCCTCCATCATCGCGATGTGCGCGGCGGGGCCGCCGAAGGCGGTGGTCCCCAGCCGGAAGAACAGGAGCGCCAGCTCCTTCAGCGCCTGGGCTCTCGGAGGCGGTGTGGCCTGTTCGGAAGGCGGGGACTCCAGGGGTGGCATCGCGCGGGGAGCCTACCTCGGAAGAGGGAGGCGAGCGCTTGGACCTTGCCATGCGGGGGGAGCCCTGGATTCATGGTCGGCATGACCACGCATGACTCCACGTTGCTGGCGGCGGCCGTCGTCGAGAGCCAGGACGGCTACACGCAGTCGATTCGCACCGGCAAGCACCACTTCATGGCGGACGAGCCGGCGGCGCTCGGCGGCGCGGACCAGGGGCCCGCGCCCTACCAGCTCCTCATGGGTTCGCTGGGTGCGTGCACGGCCATCACCCTGAAGATGTACGCGGCGCGCAAACAGTGGGACCTGAGCCCCTTCACCGTGAAGCTCAAGCTGCTGCGCGAAGGGGACGTCGAGCGCGTGGAGCGCGTGCTCTCCGTCGGCCCAGGCGTGACGGAGGAGCAGAAGGCGCGGCTGCTCGAGATCGCCGCGAAGACGCCGGTGACGCTCACCCTCTCCCGAGCGCTGCGCATCGAGACGACTTTCGCCACCTGAAGCCCCGGGGGCTCGAAGCACAAAGCCCCCCGCCGCGCGGTGACGGCGGGGCGCCAGGAGTCGCCCACGGGACGCGCCTAGATGCGTCCGTCCGCCTGCTGCTGGCGCTCGATGCTCTCGAACAGGGCGCGGAAGTTGCCGCCACCGAAGCCCTGGTCGCCCTTGCGCTGGATGATTTCGTAGAAGAACGGGCCCGCCGACGCCTGCTTGTAGAGGCTCGCCGCGTCCTTCATGAAAATCTGGAGCAGGTAGCTGTTCTCCTTGTCCCCATCGATGAGGATCTGCAGGTCGCGCAGCGTCTGGATGTCCTCGTCGATGCGCTTGATGCCCATGCGCTGGATGCGCTCGGGCAGCGCGTCGTAGTACGCGCCCGGCGTGGGCATGAACTCGATGCCCGCCGCCGCGCGCATGTCCTTCACCGCGCCCAGGATGTCCTTCACCGTCAGCGCCAGGTGCTGCACGCCGTCGCCCCGGTGGTCCTCGTTGAAGAGGTTGATCTGACTGGCCTTGAAGAACGGCCGGTACGGCTCGTTGTTCGCGAACTTCACCCCGCTCCTCGGGTCCCACATCACCTCGGACTTCAGGCCGCTGCCGTGCGCGCGCTTCTCCGTCGCCGCCACGTCCTCGGTGTGGAACTCGATGTGCCAGAACTTCTCGAAGCCCATCACGTGCTCCATCCACAGGAGCATGGGCCGCATCGTCTGGAAGTTCGACGTGACGTGGTCCACCCGGCCGAAGCCGTAGCGGTTCTTCCCACCCTTGGGCGTGTCGTGGTGGAGGTAGCCCGGGAACAGCGCGCGGTAGCCATCCCGCTGGATGAACCGGAACGTCGTGTCCCCGAAGGGCGTGGTGATGGAGAACAACGCCAGCTTGCCACCCCGCGCGTCCGTGAAGCGCTGGATGTCGTTGATGAACGTGGCGCCCCGCGCCTCCAACAACCGGAACGTCTTCTCCGCGTCCTCCACCTCGAAGTTGAGCGTGCCCACGCCGTCCGGGTGCTTGCGCAGGTAGCGCCACGCGCGCCCCCCCTCGCCCACCGGCTGGCTCACCATCAGCACCACGTCACCGGCCTGGAACACCGCCGACTTCTGCTTGCCCGGAATCTCCAGGTCCGGCGACGACACCCCCAGCTCCGCGAAGTCCAACCCCCGCGTGTAGAAGTCGCGGCTGCGCTCCAGGTCATGCACGTACCAGTGAACGCTCTCCAGGGTCTTGATGCCCAACGACTCCAGCTTCGCCATGGGGACGACTCCTCGGGGTTGGAAGACTCAGACGGGGACCGCGTCCGGTTGACGGTCCGGATGCGCCGCCTGGAACGCCGGCAGCTCAGCGCACGCCGCTTCGATTCGCAACAGGGTGGCGCAACGCGACAGGTCCGCGCCGAACCGCCGCGCCGCGTACAGCTGCGGCACCAGGCAGACATCCGCCACCGTCACGGCGTCCCCCACGCAATAGCGCCCCGCCGTCGGCTGCACCGCCGCCTCCAGCGCCCCCAGCCCCCGGTCCAGCCAGTACGCCGCCCACGCCTTCTCGTCCGCCCGCAGCTCGTTCTTGATGCGCTGCACCACGGCGGTGTTGTGCAGGGGCTGGATGCCGGAGTTCACCATCTCCGCCAGCATCCGCGTCCGGCCACGCAGGTACGCGTCCCTGGGGAGCAGCGAGGGCGACGGCACCACCTCCTCCAGGTACTCGAGGATGGCCAGCGACTGGGACAGCCGGCGCGTCGTGCCGTCCGCCTCCTCCCACTCCAGCGTGGGCACCGTGCGCATGGGGTTGATGGCGCGGTAGGCGTCCGTGTTCTGCTGCCCGCCGTCCTTGAGCAGGTGCACCGGCACGTACTCGAACGACACCCCCTTGAGGTGCAACCCCAGGCGCGCGCGCCACGACGCGGACGAGCGCCAGTAGTTGTGCAGCCGCACGCCCTTCATGGCTTCTTCTCCACGACCTTCTGGGAGATGCGGCCGAAGAGGCTCTGCCCGTCCTCGCCGGTCATCTCGATGTCGATGGTGTCGCCCACCTTCATGAAGGGCGTCGTGGGCTTGCCCTGCTCGATGGTTTCGATCATCCGCTGCTCGGCGAGGCAGGAGATGCCGCGCGCGCGGTCCGCGTTGGACACCGTGCCGCTGCCCAGGATGGTGCCGGCGGTGTAGCTGCGCGTCTTGCACAGGTGCTGGATGAGGTCGAAGAAGGAGAAGTGCATCTCCGGCCCCGCGTCGGTGTCGCCCACCTGCTGGCCGTTGAGCACCGAGCGCAGGCGCAGGTGCACGCGCCCGTCGCGCCACGCGCCGCCCAGCTCGTCCGGCGTCACCGCGAAGGGGCTGAAGGCGGTGGCGGGCTTGCTCTGGAAGAAGCCGAAGCCCTTGGCCAGCTCGTCCGGGATGAGGTTGCGCAGGGACACGTCGTTGGCCAGCATCAGCAGCTTCACGTGCTTGGCCGCGTCCTGGGCCTTCGTGCCCTGGGGCGTGTCGCCGAGGATGACCGCGACCTCGCTCTCGAAGTCCAGGCCCCACGCCTCGTCCGCCAGGGGGATGTCGTCGGTGGGCCCGAGGAAGTCCCCGGAGCCGCCCTGGTACACCAGCGGGTCGGTGCGCAGCGTGGCCGGCGGCTCCGCGTTGCGCGCCTTGCGCACCAGGATGACGTGGTTGATGTACGCGCTGCCATCCACCCACTCGTAGGCGCGCGGCAGCGGCGCCGCGAGCGCGCGCACGTCCAGCGGGCGGCTCTGCACCGCGTCCGCCTCCAGCTGCGCGGCGAGCGCGCGCAGCTGCGGCTCCTTCGCGTCCCAGTCGTCGAGCGCGGCCTGGAGCGTCAACGCCACGTTGGTGGCCAGCGCGTAGGCCGAGTTGTCCCGCTTGACGACGATGAGCCGCCCATCACGGGTTCCATCCTTGAGCGTCGCGAGCTTCACTCCCCGCCTCCCCGCGGCCCCATGGAGAATGAAACCGCGAGGGCCGCCTCAGTGTGGGGTGGCTTTTCCGATGGGGCTCCGGGGGTGTCAAGCACCCCCGACGGATGCGCCGCGGCAATCGTCCAACGCGGAAAAGCCCCCCTGCGCCGGCCTGTAACGCGGACGCATGTCACCGGCCACCCAGGGCGGAGCAATGCCCTCTCAGCGGAATGCAGCTACCAGCAGCTCGTCCGGGCCGGCAGCCAGGCGTCATAGTTCGCGCCGAGGTTGCTGTCCCACTGCCCGCCCGCCGTCGCCGCCACGTAGACCTCCCAGGCGTTCTGGTTGAGGTTGGCGTCGAAGGCGTACGTGAAGAGGTGGCTCTCCACGGCGTTGGGCTGCTCGCACACCCAGACGCCCTCCTGCCCCCCGGCCGCGAAGTGCGCCAGGCACAGCGGCGTCGTCATGTAGCGCATGCACTTGGTGCAGCCACGCGGCCCCGCGTTGAGGAAGACGTACGCATCGGCATGCGTGCCCGCGGCCGCCTGGAGCATCGCCCCCTGACCGTTGAGCTGGACGTAGAACTGGATCTGGTCGTCCGGGTACAGCCCGCGCAGGAACCCCCGGTAGCTGACGGTGAGCGTGGACAGCTTCCCGGGCAGCCGCGACGTGTGGCGGATGACCTCGAACGGGCCCGCCACGTACACGTCGTCGACGCTGCAGATGGGATAGTCCGGCGGATAGTCGGAGGCGCGGGCGGCGACGGGCAGCAGCAGCGACAGCGCGAGCACGGCCACGACGCGGCAGGGGGGCTTCATGATGGACGGTCCTCGATGCTCCCGGAGGGCAGGCTGGAGAGGACGCGGCAAGGTTCCGGGAACCCCCGCCGGACCGGAATACCCCTACCGCGTAGCACGTGAGCCCTCCGGGGAGGAAGGACGCCCGGGTCGCGCGTGGGTTCGCCCGCAGGGGACGCTTGCGCGTGGAGGGGTACCCGCGCCCGCGTTCCGCGAGGCGTGCAATGGTGCACTCCGGCGTTCGTCGTGAAGACAACCCGGTCCGACGGGGGCTCCGCACCACAGGGCGCCCCGCGTCGGCGAATCCCCCGGAGCCGCCTTGCCCATCCTGCCCAACCTCCCCCGAGCCCTCGCGGCCGTGGCGCTCGTCCCCACCCTCGCGCTGGCCAACCCGAAGCCCACTCCTTCCCCCGCGGCGAAGCCATCCACGCAGGCGCGGCAAGCCCAGGCCGCCGGGCCGCGCCAGTACACCGTCGAGCAGTTCATGAAGACGACGCTGATTCGCGGCGCGGCCTTCTCCCCGGACGAGAAGCGCGTCATCTACTCGTCGAACCAGACGGGCATCTTCAACGTCTTCTCCATCCCCGTCACCGGCGGCAAGCCCACCCAGCTCACCCACTCCACCGTCGACAGCACCTTCGTCGTCGGCGCCTTCCCCAAGGACGAGCGCA
Source organism: Myxococcus stipitatus (assembly GCF_021412625.1). The sequence continues at coordinate 75,383 of NZ_JAKCFI010000018.1, forward strand.
TCCTCTTCACGCGCGACCAGGGCGGCAACGAGCTGCTGCACCTGTACGTGCGCACCCCGGATGGCAAGGAGCAGGACCTCACGCCCGGGGACAAGGTCCGCGCCGTCTTCTTCGGCTGGAGCCGGGACGAGTCCGCCTTCTACGCCCTCACCAACGAGCGCGACCCGCGCTTCATGGACCTGTACCGCTACGACGCGAAGACGTACGCGCGCACGCTGCTGTACCCGAGCGACGCCCGCTTCTCCGTGGGCGACATCTCTCCGGACGAGAAGTGGATCGCCCTGGACCAGGACAACTCCACGGCTGACTCCGACGTCCACCTCTACGACGTCGCCACGAAGGAGGTGAAGCACCTGACGAAGCACCAGGGCACCGCGAGCTGGTCGGTCCACACCTTCGACCCGAGCTCCACCGCGCTCTACCTCACCACGAACGAGGGCTCCGAGTTCACCCGCGTGGTGCGCTACGTGCTCGCCGACGGGAAGATGGAGGAGGTCGAGAAGGCGGACTGGGACATCGTCTCCACGTACTTCTCCAAGAACGGCGCCTGGCGCGCCACCGTCATCAACCAGGACGCGCGCACCGTCATCCGCATCCATGACACGAAGGCCGGCAAGCTCCTGGCGCTGCCCAGCCTCCCCGAGGGCGACATCGCCAACGTGTCCCTGGCGCGCAGCGAGAAGCGCATGGCGTTCCACCACAACGGGGACCGCTCGCCCACCAACCTCTACGTCTACGACTTCGGCACGAAGAAGGCGACGCGGCTGACCGACACCCTCAACCCCGAGCTGTCCTCCAAGGACCTGGTCGAGTCGGAGGTGGTGCGCTTCAAGTCCTTCGACGGGATGGAGATTCCCAACGTCCTCTTCAAGCCGCGACAGGCCAGCGCGACGAACAAGGCGCCCGCCCTGGTCTGGGTGCACGGCGGCCCCGGCGGCCAGACGCGCAAGGGCTACAACCCGCTCATCCAGTACCTCGTCAACCACGGCTACGTGGTGCTCGGCATCAACAACCGGGGCAGCTCCGGCTACGGCAAGACGTTCTTCACCGCGGACGACCAGAAGCACGGCCGCGAGCCGCTCCAGGACTGCGTCGAGGCGAAGAAGTACCTCGCCAGCCTCCCGTACGTGGACGGCTCGCGCGTGGGCATCATCGGCGGCAGCTACGGCGGCTACATGACGCTGGCCGCGCTCACCTTCCACCCGGACGTGTTCAACGTCGGCGTGGACATCTTCGGCGTGTCCAACTGGCTGCGCACCCTCAAGAGCATGCCGCCCCACTGGGAGGCCCGCCGCCAGGCCCTCTACCAGGAGATGGGCAACCCGGAGACCCAGGAGGCCATGCTGCGCGACATCTCCCCGCTCTTCCACGCGGACCGCATCCGCAAGCCGCTGCTCGTCATCCAGGGCGCCAACGACCCGCGCGTGCTGAAGGTGGAGTCGGATGAAATCGTGCAGGCCGTGGAGAAGAACAAGGTGCCCGTCGAGTACGTCGTCTTCCCCGACGAGGGCCACGGCTTCACCAAGAAGGTAAACGAGGCGGAGTGCTACTCCCGCACGCGCGCCTTCCTGGACAAGTACCTCAAGGCGTCACCCACCGCCGCGACGAACTGAGCGGCGGAGGTCCGGGCGCCGGCGCGGGGGACGCCTCCCTCCTCGCCGGCGCTCGCCGCTTTTTCAGCGGTGGAGGTGCTGCGCCACCACGGCCACCGTCGCCGCGGCCAGCGCCACCAGCACGCCCACCGTCAGCCACCGCGGCAGCGGAGGCCCGGCGGGCGCGGCCACCGGCGGCGCGTCGAACTCCAGGTCCGTCACCGCCAGCGCCCGCGTCTCCTCCGACGACAGCGTGCGCGCCACGGCGACGTCGCCCCCCTCCCCGGGCAGCTCGAGCGCGCCCGCCTCGTCCACCACGGCGCGCAGCCCGTCCAGCACCTCGTCCATGGACGCGAAGCGCGCCTCGGGCCGCTTCTCCAGACAGCGGCGCACCAGCGCCTCCAGCGGCGCGGGGATGGCCAGGTCCGGACGCAGCGTCCGGAAGCGCGGCGGCGGCTCCTTGTGGTGCGCGAACACGAGCTCCAGCGCGTCCGTGGACACGAACGGCACCCGGCCCACCAGCATCTGGTAGAGGACGATGCCCAGCGAGTAGATGTCACCGCGCGCGTCCGCCGAGCCCCGCGCCTGCTCCGGCGCCCGGTACGCGTGCGAGCCGGGCAGCGCGCCCGCCAGGGTGATGTCCGGCACCGACAGGCGCCCCTGCTCGGACAGGACGGGCGCCACGCGGCCGAAGCCCCGCACCTTCACGTGGTCCGGGCCGCCCCGCGCGTCCGACGACACCAGGACGCTGTCCGGCGTGAGGGCCCGGTGCACCACGCCCGCGCGGTGCGCCGCGCGCAGCGCCCGGGCAATGCCCCGCGCCAGCTCCACCGCGCGCGGCCACGCCAGCGCCCCGGCCTCCAGGCGCCGCGCCAGGGTGACGCCCTCCACCAGCTCCGTGGCCAGGAAGACGGTGCCGTCCTCCATCCGCCCGAAGTCGAGGACGGTGACGATGTTGGGGTGGTGCAGCCGCGCGGTGGCCCGGGCCTCCGCCAGGAGGTGCTGCTGGTGCGTCGCCTCCGCGCCCGCCCCCAGCACCTCCAACGTCACCACCCGCTCCAGCGGTAGCTGTGCCGCTCGGTACACCCGTGCCGGGCCGCTCGCGCCCATCGGCGCCAGCACCTGGAAGCGGCCCTGGAGCACCTGGCCGACCCGCGCGTCCACCCCGGGCAGGGAGGAGGCGGCGATGGAAGAGTTCCGCGTCTGCATGATGAAACCTCGGCCGGACCGTCCCACCGGAGCGTCACGACGGCGTCGAGTGCCCGTCACGGGCCCGACAACACGCAGCAACACCTGGGCACTCGGGGCCCGGAAATCCACCGGCGCGCGGGGCGCACGCTTCCGTTCTCCCGGAAACGCGGCCGCCGCCACGCCCAATCCACAGCGGGGTCCCCACGGCGGCGGTGAAACCTCCACCCGGGCCCCTGTCTCGTTCTCGACTCACGCCCTCGGCGGATGGGCTCCCCGTGGGCACTCCCAGTACGTGTACTCGCAGACCTCCCGCGTCTCGTCGCAGGGCACCTTCGCCACCGTCGCCAGCCGGCACGGGTGGTGTGGCCCCTCGCTCCCCTCCATCCCCACCTCGCCCGACGCCTCCACTCCCGGCGCCGGAGGCGGCGGCGCCACCCACCGGAGCGTGGCCTCCCCGGAGACCCCCGCCGCCACGCGCGGCTCGTCCCACGGCCGGAACCCTCCCGGCGCCAGTCCCGACACGGTGCCCAGCACCACGCCCAGGACGCACAGCTTCTTGTTCATGCAACCCCCTCGCCGGCGGCCACCGCCCGTCGCGCCCCTGGGCGCGCACCGGTTCCGGGTCCGCGGCAGGGACGTCACTAGCCGGGGGGTCTGACATTCCCCGCGCTCCAGGACAGGGGCGCCAGGACACCCCGCCCCGGAGGACGTCGGAAGCGTCGGGTATCGGAGTGTCACCACCTGAGGCTAGGATGTCGCCCCTTCGGAGCCGTCACCACCCATGCCATTCCAGATCAACGTTCACGCGCAGGACCGCATCCTCGAGGTCGTCTATCCGCCGCAGGTCACGTCGGAGGACCTGGCCGAGTACCTGGCGGAGGTGAAGAAGGCCATCGTCGGCTTCGGCGGCGAATGGTCCGCGCTCGTGGACCAGTCCCAGCTGCGGGTGATGCCTCCGGACGTGGTGGGCGCCATGGCGACCCTCAACGCCTACGCCCAGTTGCACGGCATGCAGCGCTCCGCGCGCGTCGTCACCGACGCCCCCTCCGGCCTCCAGGCCTGGCGCATGACGAAGCGGGCCATGCTCACCATCCCCACCCGCACCTTCGAGACCCGGACCGACGCCCTCGAGTGGCTCCGCAATCCGGACGCGGACTGACAACTTGCACTGAAGTCGCGGCTTCCGTGTTTCGGGGGCCGACTTCACCTATAGTCGGCCCTTCGTCCCCCCGGGCGCATCTCCCCTCACCACCAGGAGTCGTCTCTTCCATGCACCTCCCCCGGAATGGCGCCGCCAGGCTCTTTGGCGCGCTGCTGAGCACCCTCACCTTCGCCGCCTGTCAGCCCGCCGTCGAGGGTGAGGCGACGCCGCCCCCCGAGACCGGCGAGTCGAAGACCCCGGTCGTCTACGGCACCGACAACCGCCAGGACGTGTACGCGCACACGGACGCGACGCTGCGCCAGCGCGCGGAGCAGTCCACGGTGGCGCTGATGAGCCCGTCGGACTTCAACGCCAGCAACCCCGACAACGTCACCTTCAACGGCTCCAACCTGGGCACGTACTACAACCTGTGCACCAACCAGCGCTTCCGCGCGGACCCGACGGCGGCGTGGTGCTCCGGTACGCTCATCGACAACGACCTGGTGCTGACGGCGGGCCACTGCATCACCAGCGCGGCGGACTGCGCGGACACGCGCTTCGTCTTCAACTACTACCGCACCGCGGACGGCGTGCTGAAGACGGTGACGACGGCGGACATCTTCTCCTGCCAGTCCATCGTCGTGCGCCAGCAGGCGACGACGGGCGGCCGCAACCTGGACTACGCCATCATCAAGCTGGACCGCTCCGCCGCGCCGCGCTTCACGCCCGCGCCCGTCCGCCCGGGCAACACGGCGCTGACCGCGGGCGCCAACGTGGCCGTCATCGGTTCGGGCAGCGGCATCCCGTTCAAGATTGATTCGGGCGGTTCGGTGCGCAACGCGCGCGCCAGCACGCTGGACTACTTCGTGGCCACCACGGACACCTTCGGCGGCAACTCCGGCTCCGGCGTGTACGAGACGGCGAACTACACGGTGGCCGGCATCCTGGTGCGCGGTGAGACGGACTACGTCTACAGCGGCAGCTGCCGCGTCGTGAACACGTGCACGGAGACGGGCACGGACTGCGACGGCGAGGACATCACCTACGTGCGTCCGGCCATCGACGCGCTCTGCGCCGCGACCGCCAACGAGCGGCTGTGCGGCACCACGAACCCGCCCACCGGCGGCAACTCGTACACCTTCTCCGCCAGCAACACGAACAGCGCGCAGATGAACACCGTCAACAAGACGGTGGCGCTGACGGCGGGGCAGAAGATCACCCTGGGCACCTGCGGCGTGACGGGCGCGTCCGTCACGGGTGACTCCTACCTGCGCTTCGTCGGTCCGACCGGCTCGGAGGTGGCGAGCAACGACGACGCGTGCGGCGGCCGCGGCTCCAACCTGAGCTACACGGCGACGGTGGCGGGCAACTACGAGATTCGCGCGGGCTGCTACTCCACGGGCGCCTGCTCGGGCACCGTGGCCTGGACCATCGAGGGTGGCGGCAACCCCAACCCGACCAGCGGCTCGTTCACCTTCACCGCCTCCAACACCAACAGCGCGCAGACGGGCACCACCAACCGCGACATCGTCGCGGCCGCGGGCCAGACGCTGGCGTTCGGCACGTGCACGGTGAGCGGCGCCTCCGGCTCCGGCGACACCTTCCTGCGCCTGTACAACACCGCCACCGGCCAGCAGGTGTCCTTCAACGACGACGCGTGCGGCACGCTGTCCTACGCCACCTACGTCATCCCCTCGGCCGGCACCTACCAGGTGCGCGCGGGCTGCTACGGCAGCAGTTCGTGCAGCGGCACCGTGGCCTGGACGCTCCAGTAGTCCACGCGGGTCCGTCATGAAGTCCTCGCGGGCGGCCTGGAGACGGGCCGCCCGCGGTCGTTTTCTCCACACCCACTTCCGCGCGCCGCCCTCCCGGTGGCGCGAGCTGACGACAGCCCTCCTTCCCGCCCCGTACCCCGCGCTTGACAGCCTGGGGGCCGGGGTCTAACGCACAGCGACATGAGCACAGCCCGGTTCCCGCCGTCCCCGACGCGTCCCATCCTGAACGAGGGTCCGTTCCGCGCCCTGCTGCTGGAGAACATCCACCCCTCCGCCGAGGAGCTGCTGGCGGCCGAGGGCTTCCAGGTGGAGCGGACCTCGTCCGCGCTCAAGCCCGCCGAGCTGGCGGAGAAGCTCAAGGGTGTCCACCTGCTGGGCATCCGCAGCAAGACGACGGTGCCGCCCGAGGCGCTCGTGTACGCCGAGGACCTGCTGGCCATGGGGGCGTTCTGCATCGGCACGAATCAGATCGACCTGACGGCGGCGAACACGCACGGCATCCCGGTGTTCAACGCGCCGTTCAGCAACACGCGCAGCGTGGCGGAGATGGTGGTGGCGGAGGTCATCGCGCTGACGCGGCAGCTGTTCGACCGCAGCCGCGAGGTGCACTCGGGCCAGTGGCGCAAGGTGGCCACCGGCAGCCACGAGGTGCGCGGCAAGACGCTGGGCATCGTCGGCTACGGCCACATCGGCTCGCAGCTGGGCGTGCTGGCGGAGTCGTTGGGCATGCGGGTGCTCTACCACGACGTGATGACCAAGCTGCCCCTGGGCAACTCGCGCGCGGTGGACACGCTGGACGAGCTGCTGGCGAGCTCCGACTTCGTCACCCTGCACGTGCCAGCGCTGGCGTCCACGCACATGATGATGGGCGCCGAGCAGCTGGCGAGGATGAAGAAGGGCGCGTGCCTCATCAACGCCAGCCGGGGCACGGTGGTGGACATCGCCGCGCTGGCGGCGGCGCTGCGCTCCAAGCACCTGAGCGGCGCGGCGGTGGACGTCTACCCGGAGGAGCCGGAGGGCAACTCGGACGGCTTCGTCACGGAGCTGCAGAACCTGCCCAACGTCATCCTCACCCCGCACATCGGCGGGTCCACGGAGGAGGCGCAGGCGTCCATCGGCAAGGAGGTGGCCACCAGCCTCTCCAAGTTCTTCCGCACGGGCGCGACGACGGGCGCGGTCAACTTCCCCATGGTGGAGGCGCCGCTCATCCCCGGCACGCACCGCATCCTCAACGTGCACCGCAACATCCCGGGCGTGCTGCGCGACATCAACCGCATCGTCTCCGACCTGAACGCCAACATCCACGCGCAGGTGCTCAGCACGGACTCCAACATCGGCTACCTGGTGATGGACCTGGACCAGGACGTGTCGCGCCCGGTGTGCGACGCCATCGCCGGGCTGGAGACGGACATCAAGACGCGCATCGTGTCCTGACGTCCCGCCGCGCGCGCCTCACGCGTCCAGTATCTTCCCGGGGTTGAGCACGCCCCGGGGGTCCAGGGTGCGCTTGAGCGCGCGCAGGAGCGAAAGCTCCGCGTCGGAGCGCGAGTAGCCCAGGTAGTCCTTCTTCAACAGCCCCACGCCATGCTCGGCGGAGATGCTGCCGGCGTGCTTGCGCACCAGTTCGAACATGGTGGGGTCCGCCTTCTTCGTATGGGCGAGGAACTCCGCCTTGTCCATGTCGTCCGGCTTCATGACGTTGACGTGCAGGTTGCCGTCGCCGATGTGGCCGAAGAGGCAGATCTCCCAGCCCGGGTAGCGCGCGCTGAACACGGACTCCAGCTCCGCGCAGAAGGCCTCCAGGCCGGCCACGGGCAGGGAGATGTCGTTCTTGTGGGGCAGGCCGGTGGCGGACAGGGACTCGCTGATGCCCTCGCGCAGGGCCCACAGCTCCGCGGCCTGCGTGGCGTTCTGCGCCTGGGTGCCGTCCGTCACCAGCCCCCGCTCGAACAGCGAGCCCAGCCACGCCTCCACGGCCGCCGCGTCCCGGGCCTCCGCCTCCAGCAGCACGTAGCAGCCGCTGTCGGCCTCGAAGGGCGAGCGCAGCTTGCGGTGGCGCCGCACGCGCGCCAGGCACTTGTCGGTGAAGAACTCGTAGGCGGAGATGAGGAAGGCCGTCTGCTGGCGCGCGTCGCGGAACAGCCGCAGCACGGCCGCCACGTCCGGCACGGCGAACAGGAACACGTCCTGCCTGCCGGGCAGCTGCGTCAGCTTGAGGGTGGCCTCGGTGATGACGCCCAGCGTGCCCTCGCTGCCGATGAACAGCTGGCGCAGGTCCAGGCCGGTGTTGTTCTTCTCCAGCGCGCCGTTGAGCTCCAGCACCGTCCCGTCCGCCGTCACCACCTGGAGCCCCAGCACCCACTGGCGGGTGAGGCCGTAGCGGATGACCTTCACGCCTCCGGCGTTGGTGGCGATGTTGCCGCCCACGGTGCTCGAGCCCTTGGACGCGAAGTCCACCGGCCACGTCAGGCCGTGCTCGGCGCAGTGGCGGTGGACGGCCTCCGTCACCGCGCCCGCCTGCACGCGCACGGTGTTGCCGAGCAGGTCCACCGGCCCCATGCGGGACATGCGCTGGAGCGAGAGGACGACCTCGCCGTGGGCCGCCACCGCGCCACCCGCGAGCCCCGTGCGCCCGCCGGAGGGCACCACCGCGACGCCATGCTGGTGGCACAGGGCGAGCAGCCGGGAGACCTCGTCCGTCGTGCGGGGCAGGGCCACGGCGCTCGGGGCCGGGGCGTACACCTTCGTCCAGTCGCGGCCGTACTCCTTCAGCTCGTCCGGCTCCCGCGTGAGGAAGTCGGACGGGAAGCCCTCGGCGAGGGCCTGGAGGAAGTCGGCGGGGAGCGCGGCGGTGGACATATGTCCCAGGCGTATTGCAGGCGGAGCGCGGTGACAAGGTGCGGCGGAGCGCCGGCCGCTCGGGAGGTTCCGGGAAAATCACAGGGAATCGACCTCGGTGCGTATAGGAGCGGTGGCCCGGCGACGTCCCGGGTCTCTCCGGGTATCCCACCTACACCTCACTCTCAGGAGTCCGACGATGCCGTCCTCCCGCTCGCCCCGTCTCCTTCCGTCGCTGCTCGCCGCCGTCACACTGGCGACCCCGGCGCTCGGCGCCGCTCCGGAGACGCCGGAGACCACGCGGCCCTATCTGTTCGAGACCGTGGATGACGTCGTCGTCCGATACAACCGGCTGGACGTCACCGGCGTACTGAGGGGGGAGACCGTCCCTCGGAGCTTCACGTTCTCCTACTACGCGGGCACCACCTCGGGCGACAGCATCAACCTGGCTTCACGGTGTGACCGGCTGGCGCTGCTGGCCATGGCTCGACCGGGCGTCTTCCTCCTCGAGATGGTGCACAACGGCTCCAACCTCAGCAGTCCCTCGAGCTGCCGCCTCATCCGTCGCGCGGCGCTGCCTGTTCCCTGAACCGAAAGGCGGCACATCCCATGCGGGCGACTCGATTCCGGTGGAGCGCCGTGCTGGCGCTCTCGCTGACGGGCTGGCTGTGCGCGTGCAGTGACTCATCGGATGGACCTGGCATCCGGGAGGACGACTTCGACAACGACCACGTCCCCGACGACAGGGACTGTGCGCCTCGGTCGGGGCAAAGCTGGCGCACGCTGATGGGCTTCCGCGACACGGATGGCGACGGCGTGGGCGAGGGCGAACTCACGGGGGTGTGCTCGGCCAACAGCCTTCCGAAGGGTTGGGTGGAGACGGGCGGAGACTGCGCACCGGGCGACGCCACGCGCTGGAGACTCGTCGAAGGCCTGTATCCCGACGCGGACGGAGACGGCGCCACGGTGCAAGGGCCCGTCACGGCGTGCGTGGGCACGGCGCTCACCGGCTACCAACCGCTCCCGGGCATCGAGGATTGCAACGACCATGACGCCAGCGTTCGGCGGACGCTCGTCGCGTGGCTCGACGTGGACGGGGATGGCGTCGGCGCCGGCCCCCCTGTTCCCTATTGCGAGGGAGGGGGGCCCCCTCCTGGCCATATCTGGACCGACGGTGACTGCGCTCCCGAGGACGGGACACGGTCGGTCCTCAAGGGGTATGCGTTCCGCGACCTGGATGGCGACGGCATCACCGTGGCGGAGGCAGGCACCGTGTGCTCGCCACCGAGCGGCCTGCCACCGGGCTACCGGCCCACGCCCTCACTGGGTGAGCAGGATTGTGATGACGCTTCCGCTGGCACCTGGCGCCTCGCGAACGTCTACGCGGACACGGACCTGGACGGCTATGGCGCGGGCGCCGCGACACAGGCGTGCGTGGGCAAGACGCCTATCACGGGCCAGTCCTTCGAGGCCGAGGACTGCGCGCCGGACGACGCCACCGTCTGGCAATGGCTCTCCTACAACCATCGCGACACCGACGGGGACGGGCACACCGCCCCCTCGCCGGGGGTGCTGTGCGGCGGGGCCGGGCTCCCCGTGGGCTACTCCGTGAGCCCCTCCGGCGATGACTGTGATGACCGCGACGCCACGGTCCAGGTGAGCTGGAGCGTCTTCCCCGACGAGGACGGAGACGGAACAGGCGCTGGCACTCAGGTGACGCTGTGCGCGAGCACCACCCTGCCCCAGGGCTACTCCTCGAGGCCGACGGACTGCGCGCCCACCGACGCCACCCGCTGGCAGGTCCTGGCCTATGCCCACCGCGACGCCGACGGCGACGGCTTCACCGTGCCGCTGATCGGCGAGCTGTGCTCCGGAGCCTCGCTACCAGAGGGCTACGCCACCACGGCCCAGGGCGCGGACTGCGACGACACTCAGGCCACGCTGCACACGACCCTCACGGCCTGGAACGACGTGGACGGAGATGGCGTGGGCTCCGGGGAGGCGTTCATGCTGTGCACGAACGGCCAGGTGCCCTCGCCGTACTCTCCCGTGGGCTCGGACTGCGCCGCGGAGGACGCGACGCGCTGGCGGACCCACGCCTACTCGCATGTGGACCGCGACGCGGACGGCGCGACCACTCCGGAGACGGGCACCGTGTGCGCGCAGGAGACGCTCCCGGCGGTCTACTCCACACGCGCGAGCGGCAACGACTGCGATGATGCCGACGCCACTCGCACCCATTGGGCCGTGCTCTACCCAGACCAGGATGGCGATGGCGTCGGCACGGAGCCACGGACGATTCCCTGCATCGGCGCCACCCTCCCCCCAGGGTATTCCCACCGGGGAGATGACAGCGACGACGCGGACCCGACCGAGACGGAGGACCCGGACGACGCGCTGGTGCTCGAGCTCCTGATTGGCTCGTAATTGGGCACACCGCTCGGCGGGGTCTCCTTCACGCCGGGCGACGTGGCTCCCAAGGCGCTGTCTGTCGTTCGAGAGACAGCGCCTTGAGACTTGCATTCCATCATCATCGAGGTCATGGTGTTTCCCGGCGCGGGAAACCGCGCTGCCCATGACCTCTTCTCTCTGATTGCCTCTCGCGCCTCGACGCGACCTCGCTCCCGAGCCCCCGGTGTCCTCCGGGCAGGCGCGGTGAGCCGTCCGGCGTGAGCGTCCGCGAGACAGGCACTTCTCCAGACTCCATGGCCACGCCCGAGCACGCGCCTTCGCGTGCCTGACGGCGTCTCCCTGTCTCCACCGCGTCGTCCGGGCGCGGCAACGCCCTTCGTGCGCGCGGTGGAGCTCCACACCTTCGTTTCCACCGAGACCTGTATGCATTCCCAACAGCGCAAGCTCACGTACCACGTCGCCACCACCCTCGATGGCTTCATCGCCCGCGAGGATGACTCCTTCGACTGCTTCATCAACGAGGGAGACCACGTCACGGACTACCTCGCCACCCTGCGCACCTATGGCGCGGTGCTCATGGGCCGCAGGACGTACGACATCGGCCTGAAGTTCGACGTCACCGACCCCTACCCGTACCTCGACACCTACGTCTTCTCCCGGACCCTGAAGGAGAGCCCGAACCCCCGGGTGAAGCTCATCTCGGAGGATGTCGTCGGCGCCGTCCGCGCGCTGAAGGCCCAGGAGGGCAAGGACATCTACCTCGCGGGTGGAGGTGAGCTGGCGACGCAGCTGTTCACCGCCGGGCTGGTCGATGAGGTGATCACCAAGGTCAACCCGCTGCTGCTCGGTACGGGCATCCCGCTCGTGACGAGACTGCCCGCGCACATCCCGCTGGAGCTGCGCTCGACCAAGGTCTACCGGAACGGTGTCGTGCTGCTCCAGTACGCCGTCCGTCGCTGAGCTCCACACGAGGACCGGGGGCTCGACGTCCCCGGTCCTCGCTTGGCGCCTTCGCGTCCCGTCGGCACGGGGACCTTCACGGCGGACGACGCGCCTCGAATGCGCGCCGCCACGCACGTCCCCTGTGCTTCAACCCGACACCCGGGGCCAGGCACGCAGGATGTGCTCGACCCGAGACTGCGTCGACCAGTCCACCTTGCCGGTGAGCACCTGCGACGCCTTGTTAATCTGGATCCGCTTCCAGGCCGGGACGTCCGCCTCGTGACGCGACTCCCACGCGGACCACCAGCTCCCTCCCGTGGCCGCCACCACGCGCGCCAGGCACTCATCCACCTCGGCGGCCGGCAGCCAGCGCAGCTGCTCCAGGACGCAGGCGGCGTCCATGGCCGTTGGGGCCTCTCGCCCGGTCACCGCCTCGAATACCCGGGCGCCATCGACCTTCGGAACGAAGAAGACACCTCCCGGCCGCAGGATGGCGTGCCCCTCTCGCGCGAGACCGCCTTCGCGGAGCACGACTGGATAGACGACCACGTCGGCGGCGAGCACTCCAGCCCGGGCCGCCCCCGCCAGCGGAGGGCTGCCGTGCAAGGCGAGCAGCGTGAGCAGCCGCGCGCCGTCGCCCTGATGTCGCAGGCGGACGCGCCGCTCTCCCTCGAGATGGACCGTCTTCAGGAGCTTCGACCAGCGAAACGAGTCGAACCGGAGCGAGTCCAGCGGAATGGCCACCGTCTCACCGAACTTCGGCCGCCAGATGAGCCGCTTGCTGGTGAGCCGGACCTCTCCCGAGCGCAGCACGAGCGCCACCAGGGGCAGGAGGAACAGCAGCAACGCGGCGAGGAGAGGAAACTCCTTGCCCGGCCCCGGCCTCGTCATGAGCAGCGCGAACAGCACATAGGCCACACCGCCATAGGAGATCGCCAGGAACGCGTGCACCGGAGGCCAGTCCCGCAGCGGCAGCGTCTCGTGGACCAGCACCTCGCGAGGGTCCAGCTGGAACGAGGCCTCCCGCCGCACCAACCCAGCCAACCGCGCCAGCTCCGCGTCGAGCACGGGCGCGCCCGACACCGACGTCAGCGACGCCAGCCTCCGTCGGACCAGGGACTTCAACCGCTCGCGCCGGGCAAGCAGCGCGTGGACGACTCGCTGGATGGGCGTGTCCTGGGACCAGCCCTCCAGCTCCGCGCGACGACGCACTCGCTCGAGCGCCTCGACCACCTCGGGCTCCCGCCGCGTCTGCTCCTCCACCCACTCGGGGTTCGCGCGCAGCCGCGCCTTCCATCGCGCGCTCCGCAATGCCCGCTCCAGCGCGGCCTCGCGGGCCAGGGCGGCCTCGAGGACCTCCGCTCGCCCCTCCAACTGGAGCCGCGTCTCCTCCAACGAGGGGGTTCGCGTCGGCGCCGCGGCCCATCGGGTGCGCTCGGTCATGACCGCCCCACACTACCGCCACGTGGCGAGGATTCGGGTCACCACGTCACGCTCCGGGGCCTTCACCCTGCCGACGATGACCTCGGTCCCGTGCGTGAGGTGCAGCTCCTGCTCCAGCGGGACTTCCATGGCCACCTGGGTGCCCTCCGCCGACCAGACAGCGCCTCCCAGCGCATTCACCGCGGCCACCAGCAGCGCGTCCAGGTCCACCTCCGTCTGCCAGAGCAATCCCTCGAGGACCCACTCCAGCTCGACCCGCGAGGCCAGCGTCCTGCCCGTCACCGCGCGCAACAGCTCCGCCCCCGCCCTCGTGCCCTCGAAGAAGTAGGCGCCCCGCCGCATCAACACCACCTTCCCCGGGCGCCACGTGCCATCCCGACGCAGCAGCCCCTCGAAGACGCCGACCTCCACCGGGTGGGAGACCCGGGCCGCCCGCTCCCGGACCATCGGCTCGAGGAAGAGCGTCGACACCGCCATCAGTCGCTCGGCCTGCGCGCGCGAGAAGCGGGACAGCCGCACCTGGAGGTCGTCCCTCGCCCGAAGCGCCACGGCGCGGCCGTCCTCCAACGCGAGGCTCTCCGGGACCACATCCTCCAGTCGAACGGTGAGGGGCGTCCGCGCGCCGGCACGCTTCCAGACCAACCGCACGGGGGTGAGCCAGACGGCGTCGGGGCTGGTGACGGAGGTCCAGATGATCGACGCGATGAGGGACAGGATGAACCCGGGCCCCAGCATCGCGAACATCAGCGACTCCATGCGCAGCATCCACATGAGCAGCATCGAGAGCCCCAACGCCCCCTGTGGACCGAAGAGGGTGGCGACGAGCGAGAGGGTCCCATCCTGGGCATCGATGCGAATCGAGAAGGGCTCTCCCGGCCCCCGCAGGAGATTGACGTCCTCCCGGTGGAGCTTCTCCAGCTGGCGCAGGTGTGTCTCCAGCGGCGCGTCCCCGGCGGGCCGCAGCGCCAGTCCCTCCAATCGCGAGAGCACCCGCCGTCCCAGCCGCTCGCGATGACTCCGCAACGTCCGGATGAGCTTCACCGCGGGGGCGTCACGCGACCAGCCCTCCAGCTCCGCGCGACGCGCCGTGCGCTCCATCGCTTCCGGCAACGTGGCCTCCACCTCGAGGAGGTCAGACACGAGGCTGAGCTGACCGCGCAGCACCTCCCTCCAGTCTCCGCGGCGCAGCGCCTTCTCCAATGCTCGGGTCCGCGAGAGGGCGGACTCGAGGAGCTCCACCCGCCCCTCCAGCCGACGGCGCATGTCGTCCTCGCTGGGCAAGGACTCCACCGGTACCGTCTGGGCTCGCGCGCGCTCGGCCATCGGCTGACAGCCTAGCCCCGTCGAGCCACGGCCCGTGAATCACGTCATGCGCGCGGGGCATTCCGGGATGCACCTCCCGGAAACAGATGGACGGAGCCATCCCGCTTCACGCGACCTGATGCAAGGGCCGCGGCCTGGCCCCATCCGGAGGGGTCCGCTCCGACGGGAGCCTCCCTCCCACGAACCGCGTGCCTCCGGAGGACGTCCGCGCCGACGCTTCCACGAAGCGCGGCGCCAAGACGTATGCGCGGAGGCGCTGGGCCATCGCGACGCGACGTGGAGTCGTCCATCGCGCCCATGCCCGTTCCCACGACATACAGGACGGCGATGGCGAGGATGACGAGGACGAGGATGACGTGAATGGGCCTCAGCTCGGGCAGCCCACGCCTCCGGCTCACCACATCCTCCCGAGCACCTCGGGGTCCTCCAGGCCGAGCGACACCTCCATCGCATCACGCGACCGCACGGTCCGCGCCAGACCCCATTCCCCAGGCGAATCCTCCACGCGCATCAGCGGGTACCGAGGACGCCCATCCTCGCGCGGCCTGTTCTCCGCCGGGCGCCACGAGGGCATGGAGACTCCGCGCACGTTCTCCGTCACCACCGTGGAGCCCGACGACTCCACGTCGATGAGCAGGCCCACCTCAAGCTCCAACCGCCCCTCTCCCGTGGACGAAAGTGGACCATTCGCCGGAGCGCCCCTGGGCGGTGGGGCCTCCAGCCAATCGCATGGCCCGCCCACACGGTGCCTCGCGAAATGAGCGACTCGGGGTCGAGCGGACACCCGCTGGTCCTGCCGCCCGACACGCGCTCCATCATTCCCCTCGCTGTTCGCGCTCGAGCCGGCGCTGCCGCTCCCACAGTCGGATCTCCATCGCCATGTCCCGGACCTCCTCGGACGTGGGCCGCGACAGTGCTGGCCACGTGCCCGACGTGCTCACGCGCGGGGCCGTGGGCGGGCCCGCCTGCTCCGGGAACGACGTCCGCACCGGAGGCGGGACGTAGAGGTCCTGTGGCTCCTCGGGCGGGACGCGAGGTCCCGGTCCTCCCCGGGGTCGCTCGATGACCGCGGACACCCCGGGTGGAGGTGACACGAACGACGAGACGTGTGCCCCGGGGCCGGAACCTCGCGCCGTGGCCTCCGCGGAGGACTCGGACGAGGCGCACGTCGTGAGGACCCCCATGGTGGAGAGGATGCGCTGTCCCAGGGCCCGGCGCCGCTCCACGAGCGCCTGGGAGGCCGACAGCCCTCGGGGAAGCGAGGCCATGGGACTGACCTGCCCGCGCGTCTCGTCGTCCAGGGGCTGCGCGCACACCTCCGACGGAGACAGGGTCGTCGGCGCCTCGGCATCCTCCGGGAACATCGGGTTGTCGCCACCGGACACCGATGGCTCGGAGAGGCTCGCGGGCGCGCCCTGTGCGCCCAGCGGAGAGAGCAACGGAGTCGAGACCACGGGCACGGATTGCCAGGACGGAGGAGACACGGTCGACGGCGGCTCACGCCGAGGCGGCACCACGGCCGGGAGCGACTCCACGGAGGGGACCGCCGGCCGAGGAGGCTTCACCGGGACATGCGGTGAAGGGGCCGCGGCCAGGGTCCGCCCGGGCGGAGTGATGCGGCGGGGCGACACCGGGGGCAGGCTTCCCATCCGCTCGCGCGGCGTGGTCCTCGCGGTGACGGGCCTCCCCAGCGAGGCCGAGGGCACTCGGGGCGGGGACGCCGGTTCGGGAGAGCGCGCCGGCACGGACATCGCGGGTGCCGCGTCCGCGAGGCCATCCACCAGGTGGGGCGCGACCTTCCGCACCCGCGCCATCCAGTCCACCGGAGGCGTGGCGCCGCCACGCGCCTGGGCGTCGTGCCGCCAGTGCTCGGGGGACTCGGACACCATGCTCGGCGCCGTCACGCTCACCGGCGGCGCGGGACGCGGTTCGGGAGAAGGAGACTTCACCGGGCCGGTGACGAAGCGTGACTCGGCGAGCGCGGCGGCGAAGTCGCTCTCCTCCTCGAAGAGCACGGACTCCGCCCAGTCCTTCAGCCTGCGCGCGAGCACGCGATACCAGGGGGCCTTCGTGGGCATGTCGGAGCGCTCAGTCACGGGAGATGGATTCGAAGACCAGCGTGAGGGAGTCGATGGCGATCCGCTGTCCCAGCGCGTCCAGGGGCGCGGCGCGCCACTTCTTCGGCCAGGCCTCGTTCAGGTTCCAGCGCAGCTTCTGCGTCATCCCATCCGGGTCCAGCAGCAGGACGGAGACGTTCTTGCGCAGTGGCATGCCGTTCATCGACGCGACGAACCACTGCCACAGCTCCGGAGAGCGGGTGACGCCGTGGGACAACGTCATGTCGCCCTGGGGGACGGCGCCCGCGAGCCCCTCCCCTCCGGACGGGTCCGACGCCTCGAGCTCCAGGTCGGTGCACCGCGTGAAGTCGCCCTCGTCCACCCCGTCGATGAGCAGCTTGAAGTGGTACGCGCGGGACGCGTCCCTCCGCGCGCACCCCACCGACTCCAGGGGCGTGGCGGCGGATGCCGTGGCCTCAGCCATGGGTCACCTCCTCCACCTCCGCGCCGCCAGCGTGCTGGCCGATGCGGAAGACGATGAACTCCGCGGGCGTCACCGGCGCCAGCCCGATGACGGCGATGACCTGCCCGGCGTCGATGCTCCGCCGCGTGTTGGTCTGCTCGTCGCACTGCACGAAGAAGGCCTCCTCCGGCATGCGCCCCATCAGCGCGCCGTCGCGCCACAGCCGCGTGAGGAAGGCGCTGATGTCGAGGCGGAGGGACCTCCACAGCGTGGGGCCGTTGGCCTCGAACGCCGTCCAGCGGGTCCCCTGCGCGATGGACTCCTCCACGAAGTTGACGAGGCGTCGCACGTGGACGTGGCGCCACTCGCTGGAGGCGTCCGCCACGGTGCGCGCGCCCCACACGCGGATGCCGCCGCGCGGGAAGTAGCGGATGCAGTTGACGCCGGCCTGGTTCAGCGCGCCCTGCTCCTTGGGCGTCACGTCGCGCACCAGCCGGATGGCGCCGCGCACCGCCTCGTTGGCGGGCGCCTTGTGCACGCCCCGGGTGACGTCCGTGCGTGCGTAGATGCCCGCGATGTGGCCGGACGGCGGCACGTTGACCAGCGTCTTGCCGTCCCCGAACGGGTCCACCGTGGTGATGAAGGGGAAGTAGCTGGCGCCCGCGCCGGAGTCGGAGACGCGGCAGCGCAGGCCCCGTCCGCCGCCGTCGGTGGACACCTGGGTGAGCCGCTCGAGGTCGTCCACGTCCTCGGGCGCGTCGAGGATGGCGATGCGGTCGCGCATCTTCTCGCAGTGGGTCAACAGCGCGTCCCAGTCCTCGGGGTGGGTGAAGCCCGGCGCGGCCACCATGGCCACCTCGCCCACGTCCTCCAGCACGCGGACGCCCTGGCGCTTGCGCGCGTCTCCCGCGAGGTCCTCGCTGTCTCCGATGTTGACGATGAAGCAGCGCCGGCCGCCGTTCTCGAAGAAGCCATGGACGGCGCGCCCCAGGGGCGTGCCCTCGGCACCGGAGGACGCGAACTCCTTGACGAACTGCGCCCAGCCGTTGACGGGTACGGCGCGATGGAGCCGGGCCTGACGGTCGGGGGCGCGGCCCACGAAGGCGGCGGTGGTGGTGCCCACGCCCTGGATGGAGCGCGGACCACCGGGGACCTCTTCCACGCGGATGCCCGGCGCCAGGTCGTTGAGCACCTCACTCCTCCTTCAGGGGAAGTCGGATGAGCAGCGGTTGGGGTTCGGCGGCGAGCGCCTCCGGCGCCAGCGCGAGCAGCTCGCCGCGCGCGCGCACCTCCAGGTGCCCCAGCGCGGTGACCGGGGGCACGCGCGGGAAGCGGAAGCGCCCCTGGTCGTCCGTCCGGGTGGTGAGGCGCAGCGCGGGCAGCTCCACCAGCGCGCCCGGAATCGGCACGTCGCCCGGGCCCACGACACACCCCAGCAGGGCCTCCGCGGACACCGTCTGCGTGACGAGGGGGAAGCGCACGTGGTGGACGACGGAGGCGGGACGCTCGCGGCGCACGGGCACGCGGACGCGGAAGGCCGGCCGCGGTGGCACTCGCAGCCCCGCCCACACGGAGGAGGCGACCGGCGTCAGGTCCACCTCGAAGTCCGTCTCCTCCATCGCGGCGAAGACCAGCTCGCCGAGCAGCCGATGGGCCTCCTCCGGCGAGGCGGCGCCCGCGGTGACGAGGTAGCAGACCGAAATCTGGAGCGGGGCGCGCGCGCCGCCACGCGAGGGCGGAGCGGGCCCCAGCTCGAGCAGATAGAGACAGACGCCTCGCTCGAGCGAGTCGCGGTCGGGGACACCGAGGAACACAGGCGTCTGTCCGGCGATGCGGCTCACCCAGGCTTTCAAACGTAGATCGACCTCGTCGATCATCCGGGCCCCCCGCGTTCTCTGTGGGCCGGTGCTCACCCGGGCGCGAGCGCGCCACGCGTGAAGTCCGGGCAAGCAAGGTGGCATTCGCGGCGGAACCCCGGAAGCGGCCCTGGAGAGCAGGTGCGCGTCCGGGGCTCAACACGGCTCGACAGTGGACACGCCATGCGTCGTGCGTGGCACGCGGACGCCGCTCCAGGTGCTGGCCGAACGCACCTCGCGCATGGGCAGGCTGCCACGTGATTCCCATGTGACGGGATACGTCCAGTGCGGCCATCGCGAGCCCTTCGTCACTGGGGCGTCCCTGACCGCCCCGACGTTTCCGTCCGCTGGTGCACATCCGTCGCGCGGGAGGATGCGAACGTCGACACGGAACTGAGCGCACTCCAGGAAAGTCCGGTGGGACCTGGGGGCGACTTGCGCTCGCCCTCCTCATTTTCGACGTCGTGGCTTCCGTTTCCCGTCCAGGCGCCGAATGATGGTCGCCGGGCCGGAACATCCTCCGTGGAACACCTCATGAAGATGGCGACATCCTCGACAAGACGACGCACGACAGTCTTCCGACATGGTCCGGCGCTGGCCGGGCTCCTGGCGCTCGGCGCCGTCACCACCGCCCAGGCGCAGGAGGGCGGCGCGGCCGAGCCCTACCGCTTCGGCGTCCTGCTGGACGCGGGCGCGCCCCATGGCGTGGGACTGTCCGCCGTCCTCAAGCCCCTGCCCTGGCTGCGGCTGCAGGCGGGCCCCACCACGAACACGCTCAGCCTGGGCATCCGCGGCGGCATCAGCATCCTTCCGCTGCAGACCTTCATCGCGCCCTCGCTCAACGCGGAGGCCGGCCACTCCTTCGGCGCGGACTACAAGGAGGTCGTCGACTGGCTGGGCGCGAAGCCCTCGTCCAACTACGACTCCATCCGCGACGTCAGCTACGACTACGTCGCCGGCACCGTGGGCCTGGAGATTGGCGCCGCCAGCCGCTTCAACTTCTACCTGCACCTGGGCCTGAGCTACGTGCGCATGGGCGTGGACGACGCGACCGCGCTCCTCCAGGACGCCACGGACGACCCGGACGTCACCGCTCGCAACCTCACCCTGCGCGCCACCATCCCCTCGGTGAAGGTGGGCTTCATCTTCTATTTCTTCTGAGCCCGGAGCACGACACCCATGCGAACGACCGCCTTCCGCGCCACGCTGCTCGGCGCCCTCGCGCTCCTCACCACCGGCTGTGAGTCCCTCTTCTTCATCGAGGCCGAGGCCGAGGAGATCTGCAAGACCCAACCGAACGTCGACTTCCCCGGGGCGCTGCCCCTCACCGTGAGCATCGAGCACACCCTGGAGTTCCCCCTGGGTGACGTCGACGCGCCGCTGCCCGAAGACGCGGACGTGGAGACCGAGCTGAAGCTCAAGGTCTTCGAGGTGACCGCCAGCACGGACCTGAGCGGCATCGAGCGCGCCAGCGTCTCCGTGCGCCGGCCCGGCACGTCGGAGGAAATCCTGCTGGGCGAGTTCCGCCGCACCAGCACCGCCCCCACGAACACGCTGCGGCTGACCAGCAGCGGCTCCGTGGACCTGCTCGACCTGTCGCGCGAGGACTCGCTCGACTTCGTCTTCGAGGCGCGCGGCACGCTGCCCACCGAGGACTGGTCCGCGAAGCTCGAGACGTGCGCGGGCGTGCGCGCCAAGGCGAACTACTTCGACCTCGTCTTCTAGGTCGCGCCACCTCGGGAGCCCCGGCGACGCTCTCGCCCGGGCTCCACCCGCGAGCACTCCGGCCCCCGACAAGGGCTGCTCGCTCCAGGACACTCCAGAGGGCGCGCGGCGCGCCCGCGCGACACATCCCCGGAGGCGACGGCCCCGGGGCGTTGTCGGAAGGAGGCGCCGGCACTACCACGCCGGCACGGGCCCACCCTTCCCTGGAGCACTGTCCCATGATTGTCGGCCGGAGGCTGTCCTGGCGAATCATCCTGCGTTACACGGGCCGGCCCGTCGCGCTGCACGTCCTCTTCGCCCTCGTCGTCGTCCTGGGCTACAAGATGTTCTCCGCGCGATGGCTGTCGGTGCCCGCCCTGCCCGTCACGCTGCTGGCGGCGGCGCTGGGCGTGCTGCTCGGCTTCCGCAACAACTCCGCCTATGACCGCTGGTGGGAGGCGCGCACGCTCTGGGGCGGCGTGGTGAACTGGTCGCGCTCCTTCGCGCGCCAGGTGCTCACGCTGCTGCCCCGCCCCAACCCCGCGCGGGAGCTGCCGCTGACGGGGGAGGCGCTGGGCACGGTGAGCTCGCGCCTGCTGCGCACGGCCGTGGACAGCCCCAGCCCCCTGCTGACGGCCCAGGGCACCCGGGCCAGCGACGGCGCGGTGAGGGACCGCTCCGGCCGGGCCCGGATGCCGCCCCGGGAAGGCGCCCCATCCGACAAGGTCGCCGCGGTGGGCACCATGCCCGAGGCGCAGGGCGAGCCCCGAGGCGTCATCACTGACATGGTGGAGGACATCACCGAGGACGCGCGCGAGCTGGTCTACGCGCAGATGGGCTTCGTCAACGCCCTGCGCTGCCACCTGCGCCGCCAGGACCCGCTGCCGGAGATCGTCGCCTTCTTCCGGCCCGCCGTCATCGAGGCGCTGCGCGAGGAGCAGAACGTCCCCTCCGCCATCCTCCTGTGGATGGCCACGCGCGTGCGCCGCATCTACGGCCAGGTGTCCGACGCGCAGAAGGTCGTCTTCCTCCACGTCACGCTCGACAAGACGCTGTCGGAGCTGACCAACCTGCTGGGCGCCTGCGAGCGCATCAAGAACACGCCCCTGCCCCGGCAGTACGACAGCCTGCTGTTCGCCATGACGCGCGCCTACCTGGTGCTGCTGCCGCTGGGCGTGGTGGAGGACCTGGGCTGGCTGACGCCCCCGGTCACCGCCATCATCGCCTTCCTCTTCGTCGGCCTGGACGAGGTGGGCCGCGACATCGAGACCCCGTTCGAGGACGACGTCAGCGACACGCCCATGACCGCCCTGTGCCGCACCATCGAAATCAACCTGCGGCAGATGCTGGGAGAGCCACGACTTCCCCAGCCCGTCCAGCCCCAGAAGGGGCTGCTCTACTGAGCGACGGCGGGGACGGCCGCGGGCTGCACGCCCAGGTATTCCCGCCGCGTGCCCAGCAGGTTGTCGAACAGCGGGTGCGTCACGCACCAGTTGGCGTTCTGGTCCTTGCCCATGTGGTGGTCGTAGTGCCAGGGCAGGTGCTGCTTCGCCCACGCCGGGTCCAGGTGCGCGCGGCGGTGGACGCGGTAGTAGTTGGCCGCGCACGTCCACACCGTGCCCACGAAGAACGGCGCCACCGGCAAGAGCGGCGCGTGCGCCAGCGCCAGCACCGCCAGCCCCACCAGCTCCTTCGCCTTCGCCGACCACGTCCACAACGAGCGCAGATACTCTTCGTCCACCATGTCGTGCTTGCGCGACGCCTGGTGGTGCTCGCTCCAGTGGAAATGCCAGAAGCTGTCCTTGTTGCGGCCCATGCCGTGCAGCACGTAGCGGTGGAGGACCCATTCCCCGAAATTGGAGTACGCCCAGCCCAATGGAATACCGATCATCGATGCCTCCAGCAGGGCGCCCGGCCGGCACCCCGCCCCCAATAATGACGATGTGGTCACTCTTTTTCTATCACGCAACGTGTCGGAGCGCACGATGACCACCCGCGCGGAGACTCGCGGCAGGGGGGCGGACACGCGCCCGGAGGCAGCCCGGCGTCCGGGGCGCCCCGGTGGCCGGCGCGAGACCCAGCGCCGCGAGCGGACGAAGGAGCTGGAGGACGCGGCGCTGCGGCTGTTCGTGGAGCGGGGCCTGGACCTGGTCACCATCGACGACATCACCCAGGCGACGGGCGTGGCCAAGGGGACGTTCTACCGCTACTTCGAGGACAAGGCGGCGCTGGTGGACGCGCTGCTGGCGCCGGTGCGTGGGGAGCTGCTCGCGGGCCTGGAGGCATGCGGGCGCGCGCTCGAGACGGCGCGAGACGTGGAGACGATGTTCGAGGCCTACCGCGCGGTGGCGGCCGTCATCGCCAGCGCGCTGCTGCAGTACCCGGGCGTGGTGCGCCTGTACCTCCAGGAGAGCCGGGGGCCGGCGGTGGGGGCTCGCAAGAAGGTGGCGGAGCTGGCGAAGCAGGTGGCCAGCCACGCGGTGGACATCACCCAGAAGGCGCACACGCACGGCCTCCTGCGGCCGGTGCGGCCGGCGGTGAGCGGGCTCGCGGTGGTGGGGGCGGTGGAGCGGCTGCTGCTCGCGGTGTTGAGCGAGGAGGACATCGGCAATCCGCTGGACCTGCCGGACGCGCTCACCACGCTGGTGCTGGATGGACTGAGAGTGCCCCCGGGGACACGTCCCGCGCGCCGGAAGTTGGACGGAGGGCCGAAGCGCCCTTAAGGGTGAGGGGTGGCGCGCAAGCGGGCCCAGGGCGGCTTCAGCATTCCGTGGTGGGCATGGCTTGGCGTGGCCCTGCTCGTGCCCGTGGTGCTGCTCAACGCGGCCATCTCCTGGTTGGGTGACACGCAGGTGTCGCCGCTGTCGTTCTCCTTCATGGAGATGAAGGTGAACGCGCTGCGCAGCTACGCGGCCCACCGGACGTCGTGCCTGCTGGATGGACACGAGGAGCTGGAGCCCCTCATCGACTCGGCCGAGCGGCGACACCGGCTTCCCCCCGGGCTGCTGCACGCGCTGGTGCAGGTGGAGTCGGAGGGGCGCGTGCACCGGATTTCTCCCGCGGGAGCGATGGGGCCGGGGCAGCTCATGCCGACCACGGCGGCGATGCTGGGCGTGAAGGACCCGTTCGACCCGGAGCCCGCGCTGGACGCGAGCGCGCGCTACCTCGCGGAGCAGTTGCGCCGCTTCCGTGACGTGCGGCTCGCGGTGGCCGCGTACAACGCGGGCCCTGGCGCGGTGAACGGGCGCGTGCCTCGGAATGGCGAGACGGAGTACTACGTGCCGAAGGTGCTCGCGGCCTGGGAGCGCACGCGCCCGCCGCCGCCGCGTCCGGCACCCGCGCGCCCCGTGCTGGCGAGCGTCGCGAAGCCCACGGCTCCCGCGCGGGTCTCGGGGGGCGAGGTGGCGGAGGGGAAGCAGACCAGGCCCGAGAGGTCCACGGTCCGCGCCAAGCCTTCCGGGCCGGCGCGGCATGGTCCGGCGGCGCCCGCTCGGTCGGCCACGGCCCCGAAGTCCTCGACGCCAGTCCGACCCGTCGCCGTGGCCTCGCGACCGGCCAACGCCCAGGTGAAGTCTCCCCCGCGTCCCACGAGCAGCAGGGGCTCGGGCAAGGCGGGTGGAACTACGAGCGCCCGATCGAGCACGGCCTCCTCCTCTGATAGAGCCAAGTCGACGCCTCCAGCGCGGCCGGCCCCCACGGGCTCCCCGGCCACGCCTCCGAGCGCGAGCGCCCGTTCGGCGGCGACACCAAGCTCCGGTCGGGTCACGCCCGGGGCCTAATCTCAATGCCAGTCAGTTAGGGCGAGGGCGCTTCATCCACTTCTTGTCGTAGTTGCTCATCTTGACCTCTACGACACGGTAACCGACCGACGGCGGGCGTCCTGAGTTGAGCGCGCCTTGCCGGTTCTTGGGGCATGCGACGACCCAATCCAGATGAGTGGCCGAAGTTGCTGGAGGAGTTCGAGGCAAGTGGGCTGCAGCAGAAGGAGTTCGTGGCCAAGCACGACCTGTCCTTGGGCACGCTGCAGCACTGGCTCTACAAGAAGCGCAAGAAGCGGGGCCTCCGGGCGTCCGACTTGGCCGCCGAATCAGTCGCCGCCATCCTCCCGCTGGAAGTTGTAGCGTCGCCCGCGCCGCAGGCGCGGGAGCGCTTCTTCGAGGTCGCCACCGTGGGCGGCATGGTGCTGCGCTTCCCGGTGGGCGCGGACGCGGCCTACGTCGCGCGGCTCCTCGCGGCCCTCGGGGCAGGCACGGCGGCGAGCACCTGATGCTGCTGCGGCTTCCTCGCACGGTGCGCATCCTGCTGGCGCGCGAGCCCGTCGACATGCGCAAGAGCATCGATGGCCTCGCGGCCGTCGTGCGCATGGCGTGGCAGGAGGACCTGTACGCCGGCCACCTCTTCGTCTTCGTGTCGCGACGAGGAGACCGGGTGAAAGTCCTCAGCTGGGATGTGGGCGGCTTCGTGCTGACGTACAAGCGGCTGGAGAAGGGGCGCTTCAAGGTACCGGCCATCGGCGAGGAGTTGCTCGGCGCCCAGCTCGATGCCACCCAGCTGTCGATGTTGCTGGACGGCCTCGACGTCACGCACGTCCGCAGGCCGGCCAGGTGGGCGCCTCCACAGAGCGCCGAGAAGAGCTCCACCGGGCAGCTTGTTTCCCCAGAGCGATGGCAGAAGAGCCCCAGGATGCGCACCGGTGCGGCTGGCGAGAGAGAGCCGAGCGGCTCGAGGAGGAGAACGCCCGCCTCCGGGAGCGTGTCGCCCGGCTCGAAGCCCAGCTTGCCCAGCTCCAACGTGCCCTCTTCGGCAAGCGGAGCGAGAAGATGGCGAGCGTCCAGGACGAGCTCCGGCTCGCCTCGGGGGACCGCGCTGGGGCGCGGGCGGCGACGCTGACGCTGCGAGAGCAGCGGCGCCAGGCGCGCACCTCCCTTCCCGAGCGCCTCGTCCACCACCGAGTCAGTGCCGCCGTAACCGACCGACGGCGGGCGTCCCGAGCTGAGCAGGCCTTGCCGGTTCTTGGGTCATGCGACGACCCAATCCGGATGAGTGGCCGAAGTTGGTGGAGGAGTTCGAGGTAAGTGGGCTGCAGCAGAAGGAGTTCGTGGCCAAGCACGACCTGTCCTTGGGCACGCTGCAGTACTGGCTCTACAAGAAGCGCAAGAAGCAGGGCCTCCGGGCGACCGACCTGGCTGCCAAATCGGTCGCCGCCTTCCTCCCGCTGGAAGTTGTAGCGTCGCCCGCGCCGCAGGCGCGGGAGCGCTTCTTCGAGGTCGCCACCGTGGGCGGCATGGTGCTGCGCTTCCCGGTGGGCGCGGACGCGGCCTACGTCGCGCGGCTCCTCGCGGCCCTCGGGGCAGGCACGGCGGCGAGCACCTGATGCTGCTGCGGCTTCCTCGCACGGTGCGCATCCTGCTGGCGCGCGAGCCCGTCGACATGCGCAAGAGCATCGATGGCCTCGCGGCCGTCGTGCGCATGGCGTGGCAGGAGGACCTGTACGCCGGCCACCTCTTCGTCTTCGTGTCGCGACGAGGAGACCGGGTGAAAGTCCTCAGCTGGGATGTGGGCGGCTTCGTGCTGACGTACAAGCGGCTGGAGAAGGGGCGCTTCAAGGTACCGGCCATCGGCGAGGAGTTGCTCGGCGCCCAGCTCGATGCCACCCAGCTGTCGATGTTGCTGGACGGCCTCGACGTCACGCACGTCCGCAGGCCGGCCAGGTGGGCGCCTCCACAGAGCGCCGAGAAGAGCTCCACCGGGCAGCTTGTTTCCCCAGAGCGATGGCAGAAGAGCCCCAGGATGCGCACCGGTGCGGCTGGCGAGAGAGAGCCGAGCGGCTCGAGGAGGAGAACGCCCGCCTCCGGGAGCGTGTCGCCCGGCTCGAAGCCCAGCTTGCCCAGCTCCAACGTGCCCTCTTCGGCAAGCGGAGCGAGAAGATGGCGAGCGTCCAGGACGAGCTCCGGCTCGCCTCGGGGGACCGCGCTGGGGCGCGGGCGGCGACGCTGACGCTGCGAGAGCAGCGGCGCCAGGCGCGCACCTCCCTTCCCGAGCGCCTCGTCCACCACCGAGTCAGTGCCGCCGAGCGCCGCTGCCCGGTGTGTGGCGGCACGGACTTGAAGCGCCTGGGCCCTGGCAAGAGGACGGGCGTGCTCGAGTACGTCCCGGCGCGCCTCGAGCGCCAGGTGCACGTGCAGGAGACGCTGGTGTGTCGGTGTGGGCAGGGCTTCGTCACGGCCATGGCCCCCAAGGCCCTCGAGCAGGGCCACTACGGCCCCGGGCTGCTGGCGCACCTGGTGACTGCGAAGGTATGCGATTCGATTCCCCTCTACCGCCAGGCGAAGGCGCTCGCGCGCGCTGGAGCCCCCATTGCTCGCACGACGCTGTGCGACCTCTTCCATGCCGTCGCGGCGGCCACTGCGCCGCTGTCGGCGCGACTGCTCGCCCTGGTGCGACAGGCCCCCTTGGTGCGCGCGGACGAGACGCCGCAGCGTGTGCTCGACGAAGGCAAGACGCGCCGGGCCTACGTCTGGACCTTCCGGACCGAGCACCTCATCGCCTACGTGCACAGCCCCAGTCGCAGCGGTGCGACGCCCCAGGCCGTCCTGGGCGGCACGCGCGGCTACCTGCTCGTCGATGGCTACACCGGCTACAACCGCGTCACCCTGCCCGAGGGCCGCACGCGCGTGGCCTGCTGGGCGCATGTGCGCCGCAAATTCTTCGAGGCGCAAGCCACCGCGCCCGAGGCCAGGCACGCGCTCGACTTCATCCTGGCCCTCTACCGCGTGGAGCACGAGGCCACCCAGCGCGGCGTGCTGGGAGGGCCCGAGCACCTGGCGCTGCGCCGTGAGCGGAGTGCGCCGGTACTCGAAGCCTTCGCCACGTGGCTCGCAGAGCAATTGCCGCGGCACCCGCCGCGGGGGCCGATGGGCCTCGCGCTGCGCTACACCCAAGGCCAGTGGGTGGCCCTCTCACGCTTCCTCGAGGACGCCTCGCTGCCGCTCGACAACAACGCCTCCGAGCGGGCCCTGCGGGCAATCGCCCTGGGCCGCAAGAACTACCTCTTCGTCGGCAGCGACGAGGCCGGCCAGAACCTCGTGGGGCTCGCCTCACTCGTCGCCACATGCGAGGCCAACGGCGTCAACCCCGAGGCGTACCTGTGACGGACCGGGGTAATGGCTCGCATCCGGCCTCCCACCTGGATGAACTGCTGCCACACCGCTGGTCGCCGGTGCCAACCGACTCGTCCAGAGCGGCCACCTGCGCTGGGTGCTCAGAGACATCGCTCGGGGCGGTGCGGCGACCACGCCGCGTGTCGCGGTGGTATGCCCGCAGAACGCCGGCCGTCGGTCGGTTACACAGCTACGACACTATCCGTCGCTGGTGCAGACGCCATGGAGTGCAGCCCATCGTCCCGACACGCAGTGACCAGCCGCGCCAGCGCTCCTTCCGCCACGGCGCATACCGCAAGCGCTGCCGCGTCGAGCATCTCATCAACCGACTGAAGCAGAATCGAAGGGTTGCGACGCGCTATGAGAAGCGCGCCACCAACTACCTGGCGATGGTGCACATCGCCGCCATACGCCTCTGGCTCCAATTGGCGGACATGCTCTAGTGGATGAGGCTGGTTAGCAGCTCTCCGTGTCTCCCTTTCTCCTTCGAGGGGAACCACACGAAGTGCGGGAGAGTCGATTTGGCGGGGGCAACTCCACCTCTCGGCTACGCGCGGTCGCCAAGACGCGCGAGCAGCCGCTCCTCTTCGGATCGGAGGTTCGGGTCGTCCGGGTCCTCCTGTCGCCAGCCATCGAGAACAGCGAAGACCTTCGCCTTGTCACCCAGCCGTTCCCAATTCAGTGCGAGAGCGCGATAGATGTCGCTCCGCAGCTTTCTATGGTCAGCAACCGGAATAGCGTTCAGCAGAGCGGCATCAAGGTATCCTTGTGCTGCCTTCACGGCTTCGATCGCCTTCTCATGATGGAGCCCTCCGGCAAGTTCCTTAGCCAGCCGACTCTTCGCGTACCCGGCATAGTACTGCAGCAATGGGTTCTTGGGGAGGCATTCCAATCCCTTCTCGGCGGCCTGAAAGGCGCCGCTCCACTCATCCTCGTCGAGTTCCATGCGCACCCAGTGCTTATACATCTCCTTGTCTCTGCACTTAAGTTCGTATGCACGCTGAAATCGCTCACGGGCATCAGTACGCCTCGGCGGGCGCCAAGTCTTGTAAACGAAGCCAAGATAGGCGAGCAAGTTGACATTGTTCGGACGCTTCTCCAATCCTTTCTTGAGGAGGGCCTCAGCACCTTCTTGATCGTCACCACGAACGAGGAGCACCGCCTTTCGACATAGGGCGCCGACTTCCTCTCGCCCTTGGCGGATTCGCACGTCCCCGCTGAGCGACGCGTGCGCTCCCTGGATCCTCCTCCAGAGATCGGTCTTTCCCATGACGCGCTGAACGAGAGCACGTGTGTTAATACCGACGTCGTATCTGTCCTCGCCGTCTATGAATTGGGGCTTGGGGACAAGAAAGAGTTTTTGCAGTTCTCCGAGTGCTGCCGCGAGCGCCTCGTGACTCTGACCCGTAAGAGCCTGCAGCTCTCCGAAGCTAACCGCGCGTTGCGTCACGCACGCTGCGGCAAGCAGTTCCCGTGCGACCGAGGACAGCTTATCGAGTTCCCGCCCGAGTGCGTACCGGCGAGCCTCGTCGCCAGAGCGAGCTGTCCATTCCTGGATCGCTTGCTTCGCAGGCATCACAACTACGAGGCGGATCAGATCTTCCAGATAGAGTGGCGATGCTCCGGTGCTGTCAACAAGCTGCTTCAGGAGAGACGCGTCAAGCCTCTTAGCATCCATGCCAAGCAGCTCGTAACGGGAGCGAACGAAGGCCTCTGCATCTTCGCGCGAGAGTCCCGCGACTTGAGTCACGGTGTGGCCGAGACCGAGTATCGTTCTGCGAGACGTTAGAAGAACCTTTGACTTCGTCTGTGGAACAGAAAGCGTGAAAAACTCAATAGCGTCCTCTCCAGCTCCCTCAAGCGAGTCGATGTCGTCAACGACAACTAGCGCAGGGAACGCATCGAGCAGCTCGAGCGCGAGGGCGCGCTTAGTCTCAAGCGAGGATGCAGCCTCCTCCCGCCAACCGAGCAGGCTGAGTAAGCGCGAAAGGGCGCTATCAAGATCGAAGAAGTCGGGATTCTCGATCGAAACCACGTGGCCATCCTCGAACCGTCGGGCCTTCGCACTCATCCAGAGGACGAGTTGGAACGGCCGTGGAGCGTTTCGTCGAATCTCCTCCGCAAAGGCGTACGCCAGTGCCGACTTTCCGAGTCCTCCAGCCCCTACAACGGCCCATCGGCGGCTCAAGGGATCGTCGAACCACCGGTGCAGTTGCTGCAACTCCTCGGTTCGACCAACAAACCGGACGACGATTGCCTCGCGAGCTGGGAGGCGGTCTTCAAGAGGTTGCCGATCATCGCCAGTGTCCGCGATGCCCGTTCGACCAGCCAACTGTGACGCGAGTTCATGGACTCGGACTGCCTCAGGTCTGCCGAGCTGCGTGAGCACACGGCGAGCGCAGTCCAGCAAGACAAATGCATCCTCGAAGGAAAGATCGGCCTCGGCGGGGTGTGAAAGCGGGTCACGGAGCGCCTTGATGTTTTGCATCCACCCGAGTAGCGCCTTCTTGGTCTTCTTTAGATCGCCGCCGCTTCCAGCTGTCTTAGGAACGAGGTGATCGGCATAGGTCTCGAACAAATTGAAGAAGTGATTCACGCCCAGGATATCGAGGTCATCGACGAGCGGCGTACCGAGTTCCCCCGTCCGACGGCGTTCCTCTGCTGCAGTCTTGATCGTGTCCCACTCTTTCAAAAACGGTCGCTTGGCCCTTTCGACATAGTCGGCAGGAAACGCCAGTTGAAGATTCGCGCGAACGTGGCCGAGCACTGCGTTCCGGTAGATGCGCTGGATTCCTTCGTAGCAGAGCGTGAGGTTGGCGAACTTCGAGTTCATCTCTCCTCCAACGCGCAGTAGGCCCCCCTACCGCCACAGTCAGACGCGGAAGTCTACTACGTGGGTGCGCCCTGTCACCGGGCTACACATACACATATGAGGCCCAGAGGCCCTTTGGCGGAGTGCGGCCCAGGGGCTCTTCTGCCGGGTGCCACCTTAGCCCGTGGTTGGGACCACATCCCTGCCATCCAGCCCCTGCAGACGCATCTCCACCTACTCTGCCCCCAAAGTCGGAGACGGTCGTAGGCGGGACACCTTGGAGATGGCGACTGTGAGATCAGTCCCCAGCGCTCTGGGGGCGTGGCCTCCAGGTCGGGGCCGAGCTAGGCGACCTCGGGGGTAAACCTAAGTGCCCCAGGACGGCTCGCGGTGAGCGTCAAGGTAGTTGTCGCGTGAGAGGATTCAGCCGATACGCTTCATCTCCTGCACAGCCGGGGTGAGGTTCGGAGAAGGGCCGAGGCGGACGGGGCCCGCCGGCGTCCAGTTGCGCGTGTCGCGACTCCAGCGCTCGGGGTAACGGTCGCGGGCGCGTTGGTAGACTTGGTGGCGCTGGGCGAGCAGCGCGGCCTCGCGGCCGAAGTGCCTGTCGTCAGGCGTGACGAAGCGAATGGCGGAGTGCCGGTGCTCGGTGTTGTACCAGGCCACGAAGCGCGTCACCCAGCCGCGCGCGTCCTCGACGGACGCGAAGGGGCGCTGCGGGAAGCTGGGGCGGTACTTCAGCGTGCGGAAGAGGGCTTCGGAGAAGGCGTTGTCGTCCGAGACACGAGGCCGGCTGAAGGACGGAGTGACGCCCAACCACTGCAGGGTGGCCAGCAGCGTGGCGCCCTTCATGGGGCCGCCGTTGTCCGAGTGCAGCACCAGCCCCTCGGGGCAGCCGGCCTGCTGCCAGCAGCGGCGGATGAGGGCCGCGGCATGCTCGGACGACTCCTCCTCGTGTACCTCGAATCCCATGATGCGCCGGCTGAAGACGTCCACCACCAGGTACAGGTACAGGAAGCTGCCCTTCACCGGGCCCTTCAGGTAGGTGATGTCCCAGCTCCACACCTGGTTGGGCCCGGTGGCGGTGTGCTCGGCCCGGGGCCTGGACGTGGGGGCCTTGGCATGGCCTCGGTGGGCCAGCTGCCCCGCCTCGCGCAGCACCCGGTAGAAGCTCGCCTCGCTGGCCACGTACTCACCTCGGTCGGCCAGCCGGGGGACAATCTGCTTGGGCGAGGCCTCCCGGAACTCCTCGCTATTGGCCAGCGCCAGGATGCGGCGCCGCTCCACCTCGGACAGCCGGTTGGCGGGCTGGGTATGCGGACCACACCTGCGGTCCTCGGCCGTCGCTGGCTTCCGCCAGCGCTGGATGGTGCGAGGGGCCACCCCGAGCCGCTCGCAGACGGCCTCCAGACGCACGTCCTTCTCCAGCGCCTCGTCGACCAGGGCGAGCGTCATTTCTCGCTCTTCTCGTCCGCTGCGTCGTCCTCGTCTTCCAGGGGCCTCTCGTCCCAGCCCAGGGCCTGGAGTTTTTTTTCGAGCACCAGC